>JAYUTU010000120.1:0-2781 GCA_043754975.1 Bdellovibrionales bacterium
AGGGTGCTGTGAACGCAAGCTCTTCCTCGGTCATGCCATCATGAAGCTGCATGGCTCGACTACGCCAGTTGGCGTGATGTCTTGCAACCAGGGGTGAATCGTGCGGAATATGCGTATGCTGGGTACTGTACTTGTACCGCCCGCCTTCCATCTGACACAGATTAACGTCACATAGAAAATCGAATATCCGCAATGTTCTTTTGCGACTGAGCTGAAAGTATTCGGAGATTTCTTCAAGTGATTTGGTTTTCCCAATCGAGCAGTACAGGCGGACTGCTGAATAAAGCCAGCTTGAATAGAATGTGCTTTTTTCGACTTCGTTCAGTTCGCGATTAGCAGAAATTCGATTGCCAATTTTTAGAAGACTTTTTTTAGAAAGCTCGATCTCTGTTTTAAAAAATTTCTTTAATCCGGCTGAGCCCGCGCGGTCTTTTTGAACCAAAAGTAAAAAAAATTTCCTTTCAGATTCCGACAGTTGCAAATATTCGGCTGCCGCAAAACTTTGTTCCAGGTTAAAATCCTTCGAGCCGTTCATGACCTGTGATACAAACGTCGAATGCACCCCGATGAAGGCGGCCAGTTTTCCAACCTCGCCACGCCCATTGGGTGCACGCGCTTTGAAGCTTAACTTAATAAAAGTGCGATAATCATCGACATTTTGAATATTCATAATTCACCAACATTTCAGCTATTTAACATATATTAATGACTTATCGGTCAGTTTTTATATTACTTAATTACCAAATGAATAGCGACAAATGCTGCGTTGCATTATATAACAACACCACAACCCTTAAAGAAAGTAGGCTCGATGAAAACGATAGCGTTCTTATTATTAACAACCGCAAGTGCAATGACTGCCGCAAGCACACTTAAATGTACCGTGATTGATGGATTAAAGCCTTTTCAACAGGTCGAGGTTCAGCTCGGCGACGTAAGTACAAACGAACCTCTTGTACAAGACTATCCCATTTTGAAAATCGGTGCAGGAACGCTTACGGCATCTTTCAACACATTCACTCGGCGGATATTGTTAATCGTCGTGTCCCCCGATCGCTATGGCATCTCAGTCAGCGGCGATGGAACGTACGAACACACAGGTCTTGGCGCAATATATCCAGGAGAAAAAGAAAAATCTTTTTCAGTCGGATGCCGCGTGGAATCCAAAAATACAATCGAAAAGGAATCTTTATGAAATACCTAATCTTAACTTTAATTATCAGTGTAACAGTTTCCGTTAGCTTCGCTTCACGACAAAAAATTGCGAAATGCACCCTTTCTGGCATCGAAGCAGAACAATTTCCGATCAAGAGCGGCGCAATGACAATCGATTTGCATAGCAACGAAGACGAATCGGTTTATTACTTCAAGTACAACGCCATCGATGCTGATGGCAGACAGGTCGGCTCGGTTGGCGGACCAATCACAGGTGAATTTCAGATAGACAGCGAAGACAATGACGCATCATTCACCCAGGACGGCGGCGAAAGTTTACACACTGTATTCACCTTTGATTCCGTCCAGGACGGAAAATTAAAAAATGCACAACTTGCGGGAATCTACTTAAAAAATACTGACGGCAAACTAACTGGAATTTTAAATGCCGAAGTAAATGCCAAAGTTGAATGTAAATTATTTTAATCTTAACTGTACGAACTCAAAAAAGGAAATTACCCATGAAAATATTTATACTACTAACATCTTTTATTGCTCTAAACAGCTTTGCTTGCGGTGGAGCAACATCATTTCGAGATGCAACCTCAGTGGCTTGTGTTTTGACTAATTTAAACAATCAATCGGAGAAAAATGTTACAAAAGCCTTAGAAGATTCAGAGGGTGGTACGTCCGTTTCTCTGTTTGCAACGGGGAGTTATTCGGTTGAAGCAAGTTCGTATTCAATCGGAGCTTGCAACGAGGGTGATTTTTTGTTCGTAAAGGATAAAAAGTCTGGCTCGTCTTTTTCTACCAAATCTGGTGAGATTTCGTTCCGCTCGGCCGATGGCAAAGTCGGCTACAGCATTAGTTGCATATTCAAGCGTTAAACTGTTTAGCCCCTTGGTTTTAAAAAGCCTACTTTATAAAAACAATCGGCTAACAGCTCCACAATAATACTGGTTTTAAAGTCATTCAGATCCTAAATCAACGCTACAGGCGCGGATTTCTTCAAAAACGTCTTGAAAAACACTTTAGCTTTTTTAAAGCGACCATTATTGTGGCGGTTATCTGGGCCTACTGGCATATCCCAGCAAATCTTGGCGGCACGAATGGGAAAGAGCATGTGGAGCTAATTACTTTTGTGATTTTTCCGTTAGGTATTTTTTTCACAACGTTTGTCTTAGCTTGGTTGCGCTTAAAGTCCGATGCTATTTGGCCCTGCGCTTTCTTCCATGGTGTGGGTAATGTATGCGCGAATATTTACCTTTTTGAACCCAAGTCTCAGTTTATTGCAGTTGTCGTTAATCTAATATCGTACATTTTGGCTTGGTCGATTTTTGTCTATTTGGTTTTTAAATCAAGTCGTTCATATCCAGATAATACAATGCTTTTATAGCACTTGATCTTGGAATTCCAAAATCCAGAGCACCTTAGCTTTTTGAAGCCTCAGGTGCTCTTGTTCTCTTCGAGGTTTCGAATAACCTAAGAAGGCACTCTTTCCTGATTCGTCCAGGATTCTCTGCACTATAGTCAAAGACCGCTTTCTTTAAAAAATTGGTCAAATTGAATATAATTGAGCCTAGGGAATAGCGCGATTCTGCCATTTGGATTTGGTTTTGAACAGAG
>JAYUTU010000121.1:0-2774 GCA_043754975.1 Bdellovibrionales bacterium
CTTTGATTTTTGATCTGCTGCTAAGCTTTGGTAAACCCACTGAATATTTGTTGTTTTGCCGCCCAATGAGGGACCGTAGTAGACAATTTTGCAGTGAATTTCTTTCGCGTTATAGTTTATAAATGACATGCTAAAGCTCGACCCGGTTTTCCATCGCTCGGCTCATGGTGCGATCATCAATGAAATCAATGTCTGAACCCATCGGAATACCATGGGCAATTCTAGAAATTTTGACATTTTTGCCTTGCAAGATTTTAGCTAAGTACAACGATGTGGTATCGCCCTCAAGGTCCGCATCAAAAGCAAAAATGACTTCTCTAATAGCCGGCGCGTCGCCGTTGACCCCAGCATCCACTTTATTAATAAGTTCCTGAATTTTTAAATTCTTAGCGGTGATGCCCTCGAGCGGTGAAATAACCCCGTGTAAAACGTGGTAACGGCCGCGAAATGCGCCCGAAGATTCAATACGCATAATATCTGAGGGCTCTTCAACCAAACAAATGGTTTCGTTGTGTCGGTGCGGATCACTGCAGTAACGACAAATATCACGGTCCGTGTAATTGTAGCACGAAGGACAAGTGTGCACTTCGGCCTGAACCCGCTTAATAGATTCAGAAAGCTGTACCGAATAGGATTCGTTTGATTTCAAAATAAAGTACGCTAAACGCTGAGCTGTCTTTGGACCAATCCCCGGCAAGCGACTTAATTCATGAACTAATTTTTCTAATGCAGGAATGTGTAACATCAAAACCCTGGAATATTCATTCCGCCAGTTACTTTAGACATCTCTTGTGAGGACGTCTCTTTAGCAACTTTCAGAGCATCGTTAATAGCTGACGTCACTAAATCTTGTAGCATTTCAACGTCGCTACCTTTCATGACTTCAGGATCAATTTTTAAAGCCAAAACTTTATTGTCGCCATTGACTTTGGCAGTTACTGCGCCGCCACCAGAGGTACCGTTAAATTCACGCGTTGCTAATTCGTCCTGAAGCTTTTTCATTTTTATTTGCATTTGATTAGCTTGTTTCATCAAGCCAGCCATTCCATTTGCACCTTTAAACATACTCACTCCTTATTATAGCTTTTAATAATTCGTTCTAAATTTTTTTGGCTAATCGTTCTTAATAATTTTAATCTGTCCCTTAAAAACTTCTTGGGCTTTTTTCACTCGCGGGTCTAATTGCCAAGATTCTTTCTTTTTTTCATCGGCTAAAACCTGCTTCTTCACCGATAGTGTTTGAGCGCTATCGCCTTGCACATCAGACTGAGCCTTTAGCACTTCAAAAGTGTAGCCCTGTCCAAACTCTGAATCAATCAATCCTTGTAATTTCTGCCGTAGCTCGGGGCTTTGCAGTTGGGTTCCAATAAAAGCAAACTGAAGCAGTGGTTGCAACGAAACCTTTTTATTCTGGCAGCCGACAAAAACCAGATTCTCAATTTTAGAAGCCATTAAGGCATCCGTTTTTTTTACTGATTCAACAAAAGTTAGCCAGTGGTCGGCATCAAGTGGCGGCCAAACTTTCGGCATAGCTTTTTCAACGACGACTGGTTTAGCAGAATCAGCATTCGATACCTGAGGAGTTTCAACTGCGGCCTTTGCAACAACGGCGGTGGCAGTTGGTTTCTCCTCATGGCGCTTTGGGGGTGAGGAGCCCTCTGCCCCGCGTGTTGCCAGGTTTGACAATAAAGTTTTTAGATCGTGCAGCAAGGGCGCTTGTGCAAGCCGCAGCAGTGCGATTTCGAAAACAGTCTGTGGATCTTGCGCGCGTGAAATATCAGTTAAACTTTTTACTGTCATATCAAACAATAAATGCAGATCTGTATCACCAACAGCACTTACTTGTTTGAGAAGCATTTCAATTTCATCATCTGGTAAATCGATCAGCAATCGCGCCTTTGGGTCAGATTTCAAAATCAAACTGTGGCGAATCGTCTTCGCCAAATCTTCCAAAAATAAATTTGGATTTTGGGCTGACTGAGCTAATTTTTGGATCGAAGCCACCATGCTGGCTGGATCACGGTTTAGAATGTTTTGAAAAATTTCGTAAACTAAAGACCTTTCGGTCAGACCCAAAACTTTGCTCACTTCAGTTTCTGTCAACTGGCCATCAGTAAAGCTAATGACCTGGTCCAATAAACTTAAGCTGTCACGCATCGATCCATCGCCTTGGCGGGCGATAAGCCATAAGGCCGCCGCATCGGCAGTGTATTTTTCTTCGCTGCAAATCTTTTTTAAATGATCGGCAATTTGTTTTAAAGAAATGCGCCGGAAATCAAAGCGCTGACACCTAGATAAAATTGTTTGTGGAATTTTATGGACTTCTGTTGTGGCAAGAATAAACACAACATGAGGCGGGGGCTCTTCCAATGTTTTTAAAAGCGCATTAAAGGCATTGGTAGATAGCATGTGAACTTCATCGATGATAAAAACTTTATACTTACCAACGGCGGGAGCAAACATCACATTGTCGCGCAAATCGCGGATGGCATCGACTCCGTTATTTGAGGCCCCATCAATTTCAATGACATCAATCGAGCGGCTGGATGCAATTTCGATACAGCTTTGGCAAACGTGGCAGGGCACAAATTCAACAGCACTTGGACAACGAATGGCTTTTGCTAAAATGCGCGCTGATGAAGTCTTTCCAGTTCCGCGCGGGCCTGTAAATAATAAAGCGTGTGGTAACCGATTATTTTTTAAAGCATTCGTCAGCGTTTGTGTAATGTGCGATTGGCCGACCATTTGATCGAAGGACTGGGGCCGGTATTTTC
>JAYUTU010000122.1:0-2774 GCA_043754975.1 Bdellovibrionales bacterium
CACCGGCGTGGAAGAAGGCGCGACGCTGGTCGTCGACGGCCGCGGCCACAAGGTCGCCGGCCACGAACAGGGCTTCTTCACCGGCGGCACGCTGTTCGACCACGTGACGCCCGAGATGCACATCTTGGCGACACGATGCTCGAAATGGTCTATCTAAATTCTGCCACGGCGAATAGCTTGAAAGTAAAACTGCATTACCCAATGCTAAACTTAAATCGTGATTCATTCGGCGTGCAAAAATTTTTGTTCCGAATGGGATTCGTTCACCATTGGATCTAACAGTCTCCTCGGTAACTTCTTCGTAGGTCATCCACATGAAACCTTGTGTATCCTGCCATGGGTTGCCATCAGAATTACGAATCATGCGGCTTCCGTAACCGTGTGCGTGTGCTTGATCTTCATTTCTAGAAATCCACCGACCATCTTTTGTTGGTTTATTGCCATGTATAGGTCCTAAGTTTTTCCAAACCTCAGTTACTTTTTGACTTAAAAAATCAACATGAAATTTAACTTCAAATGAATGTCGAGAACGCCGAAAATTATGATGAGCTACGCTACACGGAACGCCGGGAGCTTCGCGCTCCATCATGCCGCCGTGACCAATATAGCGCTCAACTCCGTGACTATCACGGTAGAGAACCAGTTCCGTATCCCAGATAGCTTCTGCAAGGTGATAGGGTTCCATCACCAAGGGCTCTCCATCTTTTGTTTGGACTTGAATTTTATGAAATGAATGAATTCCACCGCGGAGTAAATCGTGAAGAGAGCTGTAGTGAACAACCCGTCCCCCGGAAAAATACAAAGCCCAAATTTTTCGACCATCTGGAAGAGTCAATTGAATCGGAACACAAGGATCAGCAGTGTCATCCGATCCATCAGTGAGAACTTTTATTCTGCGCTCGATGGATAAATTTTTATCCGCACGAAAAAGTTCTGCGTGTAATTTGGCGACCTCAATATTTAAGTTTTCAGTTTGACTATCGTGACTATTATGACCGGTTTGACTGGCGTGAACCGCTAATGAAATTGGCATCCGTGCTAACTCCGCTGTGAATCGTTTGTTAAAAAATGTTCACAAAAGTCAGAGTCATTGTCAGCGAAAACAGCTAATTATTCTGACGGCATGGTAAATGACATGTCGCCACTGGAGTTTTACAGGCAGAACCTGTTTCACGGCAAAACAGGTTTCACACTGCTTTGTAACGATAAACGATAACTAGGAATCAAAACGCAAATTTTAGCTCAATGCCGATGTAGTTTGAGAAAAATTGTGGGTTACCTAGGTTGCGTCGGCGGCTGACTACTAAATTTGACTCAGCCGTTTTGATCACTTTTTTACCTAAACCACGATTTATCAAACTGGATAGTTTCTCTGCTGGATTAAGAATGAACAGGACAACATTTCCAATCGATTTTCGCCCTAAAACTTTTCCATTGTTTGCTTTAATTTTTTCGCCCCATTGATAAAAAACTTCACCGAGAATTGAACCTATAACTGGAGTGATGATAAGGTCCTGCACCGAAGGTCTTTCGGCAAACGATTCAAAACCGTATTCCCAAAAAAATGTAGACATCATGACAGAATAACCAAAGGATTCCATTTTTGAATAGCCATTAGAGCGGGCCACTGTGTAGTACACAGCACCAGAGATAGGATGGCCGATATAATTTATGTAAGCATCATCGTTATCTTTAATTGGTTTAGAAGAGGCATTTCTTTGCCATTTGTTAAAAAATCCCTCTTTTTTATTTGAATCTCGGTCCCACTTCGTTACTGATTCGGGTAGAAGCCAAAGAATTCCCATTGTTGCCATCATCAAATACGATAAGTTTCTGGTATCATTAACAATATTTTTGTCAGTGTTTGTTAAAAAATTCAAATTAAGAGGAGTCAAATAATCTTCGCTTGTTTCCCACATAAGTGTTACCGAACGGTATCGCTCGTTTGGCGAACGAGAATCCTTTTCACACAGCTGATCTAAATTTAACGAGTTCTCTTTCGCAAGAACAACTTTGGAATCTATTAACGAATTTGTAACTTGCCGGCATGACTCTTGATCTTGAATGTCGACTAAGATTTGGCGCCCTTCGTACGTGGCTTTTGTAAATGAATCACGACGAAAATATTGTGCTGCTGGTGCAACATAACCATCCTTAATATTGAGGACATGGGCTTCTCTGTTCACTATGTTTTGATAGCAATTGAGATCTGAAATTCGTCCCGAGCATGTCTTCTGCGGTAATTCAGTATTTAAGTATTGGGCTCCAGCTGAAACACCTGTAAGACTTGTTAGCGTAAATCCCAGCGTAAAAATCCAAGAACTAAATTTGATTTTGGAATCCATAAATGCACCTCATTGAGTTAGTAATCCGTTACCTGCAATTTTTGTATTATTTCAAATAGCGTTAATGATAGATGGCGCGAATTTCATGTCTCAAAGTTAGACAATGACGAAAATTGGTGAGTCAATACGTTCTTCATAACGAATTGATTCTAATTAAATGACACCGAAAGGGGGCGCTATTGGGAAAGAGTCTTCGAGCTATTGGATTTAATAAATTTTCGGTGTGATTAATATGAATCATCGAAAGAGAAGGTCCAGTTCGAAGAAAACCCGATGGGTCATGATCCCACACCGAACTAAGATTTGAAAGTCGCCAAGACAATCAAATACTTAGCCCCAGGGGGACCATGCCAATCGAGTTCAAAAGAGCATATCTCGAAGAGATCCGTTTTCGCTATAAAAATAGTAAAAAAAAGGCCAAAGGAAAAA
>JAYUTU010000123.1:0-6035 GCA_043754975.1 Bdellovibrionales bacterium
TCGCAACGGATTGACGTTTTGCCTGAAGCTGGCTTTCTAACTCTGGTAAATTGGAAGCCTCATAAAAGTAGAGTCCTAAGGGGCCAAGTATCAACACCATAGCCCGCTTTGCAAAGTCCGTGTAAATTTGCTTGCGTTCATCGCTTTGCCCGAACGGTGAATCATCAATGTCTACTCCAGTTGCAGAAAATGTTTTGAGTAGATTTATCCGAATCATTTTTCACCCTGCTGCCGCAGCGCGAGCCCAAAAACAACGGATACGAAAGGCGCCACTTGCTTCAAGTACCCCTCAGATAAGAGCTTGTTTTTTGTTTGAATATTTATAAATGGATTTAAAGAATTAAATGGAATTTTTAATGCGTCAGATAAATGCTCAATAAGCCCAGCTGTCAGGCTAGCGCCACCCGTGTGGTAAGCCTTCGCGATAGGTAGGCCATTTGCAGTGGCTGCATAAAAATCTATGCTATTGCGGATTTCTTCTGTCACGTGATCAAGGGCTAAGTTCATAAATGTTCGTGTCTCTTCAGGAGAATCGGCTTGTCGCTGCGAAATTTTTAGCGACTCCGCTTCGTCGAATGTAACGCCCATATTTTTACATATTTCGTTTGTAAAATGAAATCCACCCACAGGAATATCTCGCGAGAAAATAACTTCGCCTTGAAATAACACTAAAAAATTTGTCAATGTTGAGCCAAAATTAAATACAGCAACGGGTTCAGCTGTCTTACCATAATTGAGTTCAAAGACGTTGGCCAAAGCTAAACTGTTAACATCTAAAATGGCGCATTTAAGTCCTGCTTGCTGAACAGATTGCATGTAATTAAGAATAAATTCATTTTGTGCAGCAACGATTAACAAATCCATATTTTCTGGAGATCCGGATTTGAATGCCAAACGGTGAAAATCTATCGTCACCTGATTGATATCGAATGGTAAGTACTGAGCAGCTTCGTAACGAACCTGCTCAAGAATATCTTTGCTGCCTACTTCAGGCATTGAGATCTTTTTTACGATGACGGCAGTGCCTGAAAGCCCTACGCACGTTTGTTTATTTCTGAAGTTTTTTTCCCTGTAAATGGATTTAATGGATTCTGCTACTAGAAGTGGGTCTGTGATCTCACCGTTGCTGAGTGCTGATTGGGGGCTTTGAATGAAAGCAAAATTGTCGATCAACGCACCCGTTTTCGTGAGCGTCAATTCGGCTAGTTTAATTGAACTGGACCCAATATCTAGGCCCAAAACTTTCTTTGATGAAAACCACATGATGAGATTCAACTCCCCATCTGTAAGTATGAGTTCTGGGCTTAAGGTCTGTCAAAGAGAAGGCCAGTCCTAGTCTAGATGTTTAAGGCATGGTCGGAAAAAATAAGTCGATGTACCAAATACCCACGGACTTTAGTCCAAACATGTACAACAAGGCACCGACCGCAAGAAAAGGACCGAATGGGATCATCGTTTTTAATCCCGATTCATTTTTTCTGGAAATGAGAAGTCCAATGATGCTACCAAGAATTGAGGAAACCAAAATAATAAAGGGAATAGATCGCCAGCCAAGTAGCGCACCTAACCAGGCTAACAATTTAATATCACCACCGCCCAAACCATCCCGCCCAGTAAATACGAAATACACATAAGCTACTAACCACAAAATGCCGCCGCCAAATAGAACTCCGTAAACTGCATCTAAGAATTCACGCTCGGGATTAAGGAGCGCGCCGATCAGGCCCAGGGCTAATCCACCCAAGGTAAATTCATCTGGCAAAATCATGTGATCTAAATCAATAAAACTTGCTGTTACTAATCCAAAAACCAATACAAGATATTCTAGCGTTGTCCATGTGGTTCCGTACATGTAAACAGTCAGGCAAAATAATGCCGCCATGATAAATTCAACGAGTGGATAGCGCAAAGAAAACGGAGCTTCACAACTGGAGCATTTCCCTTTCAATAGAAAATACCCAACGAGTGGAATGTTTTCAAACCAAGGGATTTGCTTTCTACAGCTGCTGCAGCGGCTGCGAGTTAACAGCGATTCAGCAGCAGGCATGCGGTAGATTAAGACATTGGCAAAGCTTCCGAAGCAGGCGCCAAAAAGAAAACCAAAAAAAAGTTCTGTAAACTGCAGGTTAGACAATTTCTTTCTTTCTGAAAACTGCTGCTGCTACAAACAACCAGAAAAATGACCAACCTAAGCAGTAAAAAATAACCCACAGAAGTTCTTTGCCGGTCGGCGGAGTTTGGAGAAAATAAAATGCTTTCCAGTTAAAACGATAAAACTGAGGAATGACGATATCCATAATTTCAATTAGTTTATCGAGCGCAGGTGACTGCAATTTTTTTACAAAAAATTCTAAGTCCGGTACTGAGTAACACAAAATCCAGTAACAAAATGTCATCCCCAAAGATAAAATGGGGCGCACAAGTAAACCCATAGCCAGTGCAAAACTTGAAATGACGAGAGATTTTAAAAAGGAACTAAGAGTAATTATTAAAAAATTATTAATTAACGCCCAGTTCCCCGAAGCAACTAACAAACTAAAACCAAAACCGATAGTAAAAATAAGGCTTAAGATTAAGATGGCACCAAAAGATCCCAAAATTAAATACCATCTAGGAATCGGGCGCACCAACAAAACAAACAATGTCTTTCTGTCAATTTCACGCTGAATCGCATAGGATCCGATCATTGCAGATACCAATAACAAGCCCAGCTCTAATCCGGCCAGGCCAAAATCGAAAAGTAGGCGCTCTTGGACAGCGAATGTTAAGGTGCTCAGTAGGTAACTAAAACCTAAAAATATTAAACTTACGAACACAACAATATTAAAAAACTTAAGTCGTATCCACTCCTGAGTGCCTAAAAATGATAATGTTAAAACAGCGCGCACCAGTGTCATAAATTAAGTTCTGCCTTTATATCGATTTTAAATTGGCGATAGGCTTCCTCAAGGGTTTTGAAATTTTTAGTAAATTCAGAAAGTTCTCCAGAATAAACAATACGCCCAGCATGAACAATTACTAAATGTGTGCAGAGCTCTTCGACATCTTCAAGTAAATGGCTACTCATGAGAATTGTTTTATTTTGATCTCGTAAGCTTTTAAGAATTTGCTTGATCAAAATTCGACCATCGGGATCCAGGCCTGACATGGGCTCATCAAAAATTAAAAACTCGGGCTGAGTAATCAAGGCCTGTGCGATCCCAATTCGTTGAAGCATTCCTTTTGAATACTCTTTCAGTTTTTTGTCTTTGGCGTGATCTAATTTGACTTGCAGAAGCACATCAATTGCAGCTTCTGCAAATTGGGTTGCAGGCCGGTTGGAAAGGCGCCAATGCAGTCGCAAAAATTCTAAACCTGTAAGAAACTCCTGAAAAAAAGGTCTCTCTGGAAGGAATCCAAGTTTTTGTCGATGCTCCTGGGATAATTTTTCGTTAAAGAATAATACCTGGCCACTGTCAGGAAACACAAATTCTAAGGCACATTTAATAGTTGTGGTTTTACCGGCTCCGTTGGGCCCGATAAATCCGACGAATTGGCCTTTTTCAACACGGAACGAGATATCTTTTAATACGTGCTGCGCCGGCTTGTAGAAATCAGGACGAAAAGATTTTTTTAAATTTTTTATGTCTAAAATAGTGATCATCCGTTATCGCTACCCTCATCTTTAACCTAATTATTTAACTTAATTACTTAACCTAAAAGTTACCCATAGGTTAAGTGAGATACTTCAATTCGTCCAGTCTTAGATTTTTCCAGCGCCATAACAAATGCTTGAGCCGCATCACTTTCTGTTAAGCAGGGTATACTGTAGTCCGTGCACGCCCGCCTGATATCAAAACTGGCTTCTATCGCATGACGTCCTTCAGTGGTATTTACCACAAACTGCACCTGCCCAGAACGTATCCGGTCCACGCAGTGGGGGCGGCCTTCGTGAACTTTATTAAGCATCAAGCAGTCTAGCCCATTGGCCTTCATGTAATCGGCGGTTCCCCGTGTTGCAGAAAATTGGTATCCCATTTTATTTAAATTTTTTAAAATAGGCAGCAATGGCACTTTATCTTTATCTCGCAGCGAAAGAAATATTTCTCCCTGAGCAGGCAAGGTGATATGGCTAGAAAGAAATGCTTTCACCAAAGCTTCTGAGTACGTGCTTGCGCGCCCCATACTTTCACCAGTCGATTTCATTTCTGGTCCAAGTATAGAATCACTTTCAGCAAACTTTTTAAATGGAAAAACCACACCTTTTACGCAAATTTTATCTAAGTTGCGCCACTGATATTTTTGTAATTGTTCCTTTGGCAGACCAATATTCAATTGAGCTGCAATTCCTAAATCAACCAACGGGATTCCAGTTGCTTTAGCTAAAAATGGTACAGACCGCGAGCTCCGCGGATTCGCCTCTAGAATATAAATAACATCATTTTTAATTGCCAATTGTAAATTCAGATGACCTTTGACATCTAATTTATCAGCTAATTTTAAACTCATTTCTTCAATCTTTATGAGCGTTTCTGGTCGAAGGCGTTGCGGTGGAACGACTCCCATACTGTCCCCGGAATGCACTCCAGCAACTTCGATATGTTCTACAATTCCGCCCAAGACTGTCCAGCCAGGCCCACGGACTAAATCCACATCGACTTCCAAAGCGCCCGTTAAAAACTGATCCATCAGACACGGATTCGACTGACTTATAAAATCATGGTGACGTTGAAAGTACGACGTTAGCTCGGACTGATTTTCTATAACTTCCATGCGGCGACCGCCAAGAACGTAGCTGGGCCTGCAGATCATAGGATAGCCAATTATTTTTTCGCACACTAATGCTTCTTCAACTCCACCCACCATGGTTGACTGGGGAATCATCAATTGCAAACCACGGCAAATTTCAGCAAATTGTTTTCGATCTTCAGCTTGATCCAGCGAAGCTAAAGATGAACCCAGCAAATTATAGCCACCTGACACAAGTCCGTGTGCTAGACTGATTGGAGTCTGTCCACCCAGTTGCGCAATAAATCCGATTGGATTAATAAAATCAAAAACCTCTAATACACATTCTTCGGTCAATGGTTCAAAAAATAAAACATCAGATGTGTCATAATCAGTCGAAACAGTTTCTGGATTTGAATTGAGCATTGCCACAGGGTAATTGAGTTTCTGCAATGCCTGCACACCCCGAACACAAGAGTAATCGAACTCAATTCCTTGACCAATTCGGTTCGGACCGCTGCCAATAACGGCAATACAGTTTTTTGCTAGCGTGGGCTTTTCAGCAACGCTCCAGTACGTCGAATAAAAATAGGGAGTTGATGATAAAAACTCACCGGCACAGGTATCAACTTGTAAATACGAAGGGCGCACCTTCTGTTCGTGGCGCAGCTTTCGAACTTGCTCTGTCTTCATATTTTTTAGCTTAGCAATTCGAGCATCAGTAAATCCTAATTTTTTAGACTGCCATAATAAAGATGTCTGTAAATTTTCGGATTTCAGTTTGGTTTCAAATTTTATGAGTTCTTCGATTTGTTCAAGAAACCAGGGATCAATTTTTGTAAGATCTTGAATTTGGTCTGTTTTTAATCCATGCCGAAAAGCTTGAAACACATGCCAAATCCGTTGACTGTTTGGATAGGAAATTTTTTCTAAGTTAAAGTGAATATCTGGAATTCCCTCGGCGTGCATTTCTAGCGATGAAATCGCCTTCATCAAAGACTCTTGCAGGGTTCGGCCAATGGCCATAACCTCGCCAACACTTTTCATTTGCGTAGATAGCAAATCTTTTGAGCCCTGAAATTTTTCAAAAGCAAACCTTGGAATTTTTGTAACTACGTAATCTAGAGCGGGCTCATAGCAGGTAGGCGTGACTTTAGTAATATCGTTTTTCAATTCATCGAGTAAATAACCGACTGCTAATAACGCCGCAATTTTTGCAATTGGAAATCCAGTGGCCTTACTGGCAAGTGCAGAGGATCTAGATACCCGCGGATTCATTTCGATCACCACACGCTCACCAGTCAATGGGTGAACTGCGAATTGGATGT
>JAYUTU010000124.1:0-2759 GCA_043754975.1 Bdellovibrionales bacterium
TTAAAATTTAATCTTTCATTTAGAATTTTAGGGCTAACCTCATTACGAGACAAATATAAACCCATTGATGTTGGGAACTGGACTATCGATTAGTAATAGAATATTGATGCTCTTCTCAGTTTGATATGATCGCTGTAGATATACCAGAAGTGTATTAATAGCGACTTAATTAAACTGGACTCTTGCATTAGTTTGTATTAATCGATATAGATATACTATGGGTATAGAAAAACAGACAAAAATAAACCAACTGATGCGAAATTGGCCCGACGGAGAAATAAAAAGCTCAGTTTGGCTAAATGCCAAAGGCTACAGGGCAAACCTTATCCAAAAATACAAAGGGAACTGGATTGAAGCCATCGGCACAGGTGCATTCAAAAAATCTGGTGATCACGTCACGTGGGCAGCAGCCCTTGAGTGTTTACAAAAGCAGTTGCTGACCGAAGTTCATGTCGGCGGAAAAACTGCAATCGAATTTGCGGGTAAGGCTCAATACTTAAAAATGAACGAAAAAAGTGTCGTTGTATTATCGAATAAAAAAGAAGCCCTTCCTTCATGGGTTAAGAAAAATAATTGGGATATTAAGCTAGAATTTAAGGTCAAAAATCTCTTTAACTCGAACTTGGCATTTGGTGAAAAATCAAATGGCTTTACCACTATAAACGCTGGCAAATCGTCGATAATAGCTTCAAGTCCGGAACGAGCGTATATGGAGTTCCTAGATGAACTTCCAAAATCTGCATCTTATGTTGAAGCGAAAGAAATAATGGAAAACTTAATCTCGCTTCGACCGAGTATGCTGCAACATCTTTTGGAGAATTGTAAATCCTTAAAGGTAAAAAGGTTATTTTTTCATTTTGCAGAAAAGATAAATCATCCTTGGTTCAAGAAACTCAATATGGAAAAGGTTGAGCTCGGAAGTGGAAAAAGAGTTGTGTTTGAAAACGGCGTTCTAGATAAAAAATATAATATAACAGTGCCGAAAGACGAGTCCCATGAAGAACTCTAAATTTTACCCCCAAGTCGCACTTTTACTGGATGTTCTTCCATATATTGCAAAAGAATCTTGTTTTGCATTAAAGGGCGGAACTGCTATCAATTTATTTATAAGGGATTTTCCACGCCTTAGCGTTGATGCTGATTTGACTTACCTTGGTAGTGAATCTCGCGACGAAGCTTTACAAAAAACCGAAGAAGCCTTGTTACGAATAAAAATGGACTTAGAAAAACAAATTGGCGCAAAGGTTTCGTCGAGTTCTCGTCAAACACAAGCGACGGATATAAAATTATTTGTCACTCGCGCCGGCGTTCAAGTAAAAATCGAAGCCAGCCCCGTTGTGCGAGGCGTACTTTTCCCAGCTATTACTATGCCTTTACACGACAAAGTAAGCTCTGAATTTGAAAAGGAGTTTGATTTTCAAATTTCCAGTTTACCTGATCTTTATGGTGGAAAAATTGCCGCGGCTTTAGATCGACAGCACCCAAGGGATTTATTCGATATCAAGTTACTTCTTGAGAACGAAGGAATTACAAAAGAAATAATGACGGGATTTTTAGTCTATCTGATGTGTCACAAGCGTCCACCAAATGAATTACTAAAACCTACTTTATTAGATCAATTCGCACTATTTGACTCTGATTTTAAAGGCATGACCAACATTGATTTTGAATACGATGACTTTATAAAAACGCGAGAAACCTTAATAAAAACTATCAACGAAAGTCTTGATACCAAGCAAAAATCTTTTTTGCTTTCATTTTTCAGCGGCAAACCTGACTGGGGCCTCTTTAAAGAGCCTCATGCACAAGAGCTACCCGCAATAAAATGGAAACTGATAAATCTAAACAAGCTGGATTCAGTGAAGAGGGCTGCACAAATAGAATCTTTGAAAACTGTATTCGATACTTTTCGGTCTTATTAGGAAATCACTATAAATCTTCCCGCAATTTCTTGTTGAATTCGACAAGAAATTAACGAATTCGTTCATTTATTAGCGAAAACGTTAAATACGTAACGCGCCAAACGCTGATTTCTTTGGCGTTTTTATCTTTACAAGCCCACCTCAGGTCAGTACTTCTCTCCAAATATTGCCGGATTCATCAATTTTTTACGACACCTTCGGCCTAATAAATTAATTCGGGTTCAATCCTTGATTGCGCCCGGGAAGGTTGTCTATCATGAGTTCAGAAAAGTTGGTCCTCATCCAGAATGATGTGCAAAACACAGATGCGGATCTAAAGCTTCGTTCTTTGAAAATTAAAAGATGGCTTAGAACAAACGAACTGGCTCTTTATCTTGGCACCAGCCAAGGCGCTATTAGAAATATGGTTCTCAGAGGTCAGTTAACTCCTAACAAATGTTTCGGCAGAAATTTTTTTGATAAGGAGGCAATTGATCGGCTTATGGATTCTCCGAAAAATCAAAAATTTAGGAGATACTAATGGCAATCAGAGAAAATATTAAAGACGGAAAAGTTACTTACGATGTTTCAGTAAGTATAAGCAGTAAGATCAAACCGAAACTTCGAGTGCAGATGCTTAAACGCGGTCTTGTCACCCTGAAAGAAGCAAAAGCTGTAGAGCGAGAACTTATTCGCGACTCAGCAATTGAACTTTCAGTTCGAGAAGGTACGTGGGATTGGCTTCGATCGAGTGCGACAAAACAACGTAGCTGATTTCAAAAATAACAGTTCCAAGCAGCGTGAAAAATGAAAATGAAAGGGCGCCACTTAAGCGGACACGGTCTTTAAAAACCGAGA
>JAYUTU010000125.1:0-5987 GCA_043754975.1 Bdellovibrionales bacterium
GGTCTCCAGCGATTGTTTGAGCTTGCCGCTGTTTCGATCGGGTAGAAATTAATATCAATCACGCGGTCCAAATATTTAACTGCGGCGCGCACAGTGCGACCTAACTTTTCGAAATCAAAACGGCCATCGGTAATATGGCGGCCTAAATTGACGGAACCCAAGTTACAAACAGCCGTTTCATCGTTCGATGTGACTTCTAAAATTTCAGTGCACAAGTTTGAAAGATGAATCACGTTGCCCGGTGATCCCGTTTGATTGGCTTTTACATTCGATGCATCTTTGAAAGTCATCCAGCCGTTACCAGTTTGCGCTAAAGTCTTCATCATGCGTGAATACAAATCGCGAGCTTTAGTCTGCTTCATGTACATCTTTTTTTCTTCGGCTAAGCAGTAGGCCTTTTCAAATTCGTCGCCGTAGATATCGCAGAAGTGGGGCACAACACTTGGATCAAATAATGACCACATAGCATCGGCTTCAACTCGCTTCATAAATAAATCAGGGACCCAGTTAGCGATATTCACATTGTGAGTTCGTTTTGCATCATCGCCCGTGTTATCGCGAAGCTCTAAAAATTCTTCCACATCAGCATGCCAGGTCTCAAGGTAAACACAAGCGGCACCTTTACGTTTTCCACCCTGGTTGACCGCTGAGACAGACGAATCCAAAGTTTTCAGCCAAGGAATAATTCCATTACTATGACCATTGGTTCCTTTGATTAAAGATCCACGGGATCTAATTCGCGAATAAGCTAAACCAATTCCGCCAGCAAATTTAGAAAGTAAAGCAATGTCTGTGTAGCGATTGTAAATCGCACGTAAGTCATCTTGCGGTGAATCCAATAAGTAGCACGAGCTCATTTGCGGTCTGAGCGTGCCTGAATTAAATAGGGTAGGCGTCGACGGCATGTAATCATGTGACGAAATCAGTTTGTACAACTCGATGGCCTCAGCTGGCGTTTGCGCTAAACCGCAGGCCACGCGCATAAAAAAGTATTGCGGAGTTTCAAACACCTGGCGAGATTTTGGATTCTTTAATAAGTAGCGGTCATAGACCGTACGCAGACCAAAGTATTCAAATCGATCGGTGCGGTAGTGTTCGATAGCGGCACATAATTCTGCCTTGTGTTTCATAACAAATTGATAAACTGTGTCGGCTAATAATCCATGCGTTAAACCAAACTGCACCGAATCAGCAAATGAATCAATTTTCAGAGAGCGAACTTCTTCTTCGATGTAAGTGGCTAGTAAGCGCGCCGCCAAACGTGAGTACTCAGGATCTTCGCCAATTAAAAGTGATGCTGTTTGAATACAAAGGTTATCTAGTTCCTTTGTCGTTGCGCCGTCGTAAAGGCCGTTAATGGCCTTCGTAGCAACACGTAGTGGATCCACGGCAGTCAATCCCTGGCAGCATCTGGTCACGCGCTCAACGATCTTTGTCACATCAACAGGTTCCAACGAACCGTCTCTTTTTTTAACTCGCATAATGTGCGCTGTTTGCATGCTTTGTGCTGTTGATGGTTGAATTTCCATGTTGTGTCCCCTCGGTCTTTTCAGACTGCTTTTAGGTAAAAAAAACCCGTAAAGCTTCCCCTCGAAAGCTTTGCAAGTGTAGGTCTAGTTCTCAAATGTACAAGAAAATTTATTTGACCATTCTAGTCAGTTCGTTTGAGTGAAATCTTGACTTAAAGGCCAACTTTTCTCATCCGTGTCGAAGTGCAGAAACGTGCTGGATCAGCAGTTTAATACTAGATCTAGTGGTCTAAACACTTAGCCTCATCAATAAGGCCTATTCTTCTTAAAATCAGGTTGAATCTTTTTTTCCAAACTTTCAAACAAAAAATAAAATTATTTTAAAGGTCCTGCTTAAATAAAAGTCAGATGCTGTGCGAAAAAATGAAATTTCGGGTACCTTGGTCTGGTCTTTTTTCGCTCTCGAGAAAGCCAGTCAAGACCTTAGTTTTGGCAGCTATAATTTCACTTTTTTTTGACAGCTCAATGAGAAAGCAGGGATTTCTTAAATGATCTGTCAAATGCTTTTTCTTGCGACATTTCGACGACGTTTAAGCCACATAGAGGCCTCAACATATAGTCTTCAACAGGCAGACCCCATTGGTGAATGAATCTATTGCTGAGGCTCTACTCGCTGTTGCATCTGTTTGAATAAATAGTGATCGGCTTCTGTCACTGGATTCCAGTGACAGCTTTGAAATGTTTTTGTGCGCCGAAGTTCGTCGATGATGGCTTGATGCGTTCCCATTTTATTTGCCGTCCACGCAGGTGCAACAAGGTCGTCCCACCGTGAAGCAAACGCAGCCAATCGGTTCACTGCAATGTGCGGCTTTAAGTACGATAGAAATAATTTTACACGGTCGGTGTAGGCCTGTTGCGTGATCGGAACAAATTCGCCGGCCTGATACCAGGTGGCAAGCGCCGTATTTTTTAAAACGTGCAGGTTATGCAATTTCACGTTGGTGATCGGAAGGTCATTACAGATTTTTGCAGTCTCAATGATCTGGGTATCTGTTTCCCCAGGGCTTCCAAAAATGAGATGAATTCCTAAATCGACCGAAGTGGCATCCGCGATTTTGGTGATAGCTTTCAAAGAATCTTCTGCTGTATGGCCTCGTTGCATAAATTCTAAGTGCGGATTAAAAAAACTTTGCACACCTAACTCAACGGCCACAAAAGATTTCTGATTGTACTCTTGCCACAGATCCAAAACTGCTTTTGATACGCAGTCAGGGCGAGTGCCAATCACAAAGCCTTTGACGAAACTATACTTAAGTGCGGTTTCAAAACGTTCACGCAAAACCGGAATTTTTGTAAACGTGTTCGTGTACGCTTGAAAATAAACCAAATATTTTTCTGCTTTGTAGCGCTTGGCTAATAGCGCCTGAAATTTAATGATTTGTTCATCTAAAGTGAGATCAAAAGATTCTTCCCTGGCAGCTGATCCCCAGACATCACAAAAGCTGCAGGTCTTCATGCCTTTAAGTCCCATGCGGTTCGGACAATCATCGACAATGCTGACTGGAATTTTATAAACCTTGTCGTTAAAAATTCTTTTGTAGTGCTCTGAAATTGAATGATAGGGTAAGCCGCTCCAGCCTTTTTCCATAGGACGGTACTATAAAGTGAATCAGACCTTTGAAGCAAGCGGCTTTCGGCTTGAAATGACAGCGGACGGCAGCCCCACCCTAAAACATTCTGTTTTTGGCGAATCCATGCATCACTCAGGCGGTGCTGCAGCTGAGACCTGGTATATCTACGGTCACGTCATGCAGAAACTTTTTGAAGCCGCAGAATTTGAAAAAAAAACCATGCACGTGGCTAGCATCGGGCTTGGCTTGGGCTACATCGAAATGCTTTTTGCCGGTTTGCATGGGAAAGACGCTCCGGTCACGTTGGACTCATTTGAGATTATTCCAGCGCTACAAGAAAATTTTAAAAACTGGTACGCAGAAAGCGCTCCCGTCGATCCCGTGTATTCACTCGCGTATAAATCACTACGAAACCCCCATTTTAATTTATCGGAGATAGAAATTAAACAGCGGTTGCAATCCAGTTTAATAACCTACTGGGGAGATTTTTTAACATTCAAAGAATTCAGGCAGTGGAATGTGATTTGCTTTGATGCTTTTAGTAAAAAATCCAACGCCAACTTATGGACGCCTGAATTTTTGTCTTCATTTTTAAAAACGTCGGCGGCTGCTAACTGTGTGTTTACGACCTATGCCTGCACCGGAGCGCTAAAGACTGCTTTGAAGGAAAATCACTTTACCCTGCTGAATCGCCCGGGCTTTTCTGGCAAGCGCGACAGCACACTGGCGATCCGTGGAGAATTTATGTCCCGTGTTTTCCAAACTTTTTAACATACTCAATAAGAGCCGATTTGGCCTCATCATTAATTTGTGAAAATTTTAATCCAATATAGCCATCCAGACCAGAATAAATAACATCAGCTTTTATATACAGTGGCTGAAAAAAATGGGGGCTGCTAATTTGACCGTCGACAGAGTCGCCAATTTTTAAATCAAAAACATCTGTAAAACCTAGACCGCCTTCACTGACAGTGACCACTTTGACGCTCAGTGATTCCCCTTTATTTGAAGTTCCAGTAAACGTGGCTAATATCGGAACGCGCGCGTGTTTTCGCCGTGATAGCCCCAAGCGTTCAACAATGTCAGGGTAGGCGTAGACATCGGTCCACTGCTTTGTTTTTGGATTTTGAATCGACAATGTTGAAATATCTTTTTGCTTTGAAATAAACGACATCAGTTCTGTTTTATTCATCAAAGGCTGGTCTACAAAATTGAGCTGCACGCGGTAAAATGCACTTTCAATAAATGTTTCAGCAAATGAGTTTGGTGCTGGCTGGGACGTAGGTGATGACTTCGTTGAATTAACTGGGTTCGTAATAGCTGTCAATTCTTGGCCCGCAGTCATGTAATTAGCCGATTCTGTTTTCCATTTTGTCGAGCTAATCCATTCGCTCAGACCGCGTTTCCAAACCAATGTTGTTCCAGAGTGTGCATCTGCGCTGTTTGCTAAAGTGCTTTCCAGGGTTTCATCCGTAAAGGGACCTTGGACCTGACCTTGTTTTTGTAAAAACCATTTTGCCATATTTATTTGTTACCCTATCTCAAAAAAAGAGTGAATAGCACTTCGACTTGTTAAAGCATCTTCGTAGCCCATATCGATAAGCTGACGACAAAACTGCGGATTAAAAAGTAAATAACTTAAAATCTCACTGGCTTCATCTAAGTGTCCGAAAGTCGAGATTGTCATACGCAAAAGCCGTGGTAAATGGTGAGCTTGCTGTCTAGCAATTTCACCAATATCTTGGGACGGTGAAATACATAAGGCGTTAATTCTTCGTAAATTATTCTTTTGCCGTGCTTTGGCTTCGGTGAGTTCTACAAGCTCATTGATACGCTGAATACGAAACACATCTTGCTCGACGCTGTCTAACAGCACTGCGTTTAATAATGTATTTAGAATGCGAATCAGTGACGGCTGGGTTGCAGCTTTTGCAGAACGTGATTCACTTCCCATTTGGTTACGCACTCCGATGACGAATAACTTATCCGCTCCCATACGAATTGATGGACTGCAAGGGGTGTTATTACGCACGCACCCATCGCCAAAAAAATGATCGCTGATAGCTATTGGAGGAAACAACATCGGAATCGCACAGGAACCCATCACGTGGCTAGAATTGATCTCGCAAAGCTCGGCGTGTCTGCGGCTTTCTGCCCAGGCTACATTTTTCTTATTCGTCTGAATAAAGCTGACTGCAGAGTTTAGATCGTAATTATTGGCTGTGATAATCAGCGAATCCAGCACCTGCGTGTCTAAGTTTTTCTGAATTTTTGCAAAGTCACAGTTTTTCTGGATTAAATTTCGTAGCGGCGACGTATCTAAAATGGCATTGAGTTTTTGCTTTCCCAGTAAGCCTAAGGAAAATTTATTCAGAGATAAAAAGTCAGTTTTAAAGACCTGCTCTGTGGTCATTTGCGCCCAAAGATCGACAAGTCGTTCGACAGCGACATCAAAGTTTTCGATTTCAGTGGCCAGCTTCGCGCTGTTGATAGCTCCGGCGCTTACGCCAGATAAAATTTGAAATGGGTTACGTATTTTTTCTTTTTTTAAAATCTCTGCTAAGCCCTTTAAAACTCCGACTTGATAAGCGCCCCGAGCGCCGCCACCAGATAAAATAAGTGCTGTTTGAGATGCCATAGGACCAGGTTAGGGAAGATCTGAAACCCTGTCAAACCAAGGTCTGGTTTTCACCACTGTGGTAGTGGTGGTGGTGGCGGTTGTGGCTAACAAAATTTGCTGATCTTTTATTGAGACACAGGTTTTAATTCTCAGTCTGAGAACACCCCTGAAATGACAGGGGAAAATTCATCCCTAGAATCAGGGGTTTTGGCCTTTTTCTTGAAGTTCATTCTGTAACTGCAAGTCGTACTACAAGGAGAAACTTAT
>JAYUTU010000126.1:0-5979 GCA_043754975.1 Bdellovibrionales bacterium
CTGAGCTATCTAACACTGCAACTTTTTCGAAAAGCTCTTGCGCGGTGACGTGGCGCTCACCCGAAAGCGCTTCAGCATCATGCAAGCAGCTCAGTATAAGCATTCGCTGGGACGTTATTTTTAGGCCCATGGTGCGAATCATTTTTTTAAAATCATCAGCCTGGTAACGCTCGTCAAATCTAATGATTTCGCTATCATTTTGGCGAGGTAGTGCAGTGCTCAATTGTAAAGTGGGTACTGCTAGAGAGCGGGTCATAAGTTTCTCCTGATAAATTGCTCGAACGGCAGCCTACACCGAATGCGACTGGAATGGTATTGAAAATCATTCTCAAGTTAATCCGAAGGCCCGAACGTGCCCGAATGAAGCGAAGAAGTGTAAAATTTCAGCAGTTGGACTATTGTCCGGCTGGGGTCATGTATTTGTAATAGTTCGCGAAAGAAACAGCTACACTTCGAGGGATGAGTGAGAGCGCGAAAACGCGAGTGTTTTTCTTTAAAGCTAATCCCGTGAGTTTAAAAGCAGTTGAAGCTTATTTGATCAAACGGGGCTACGAAGTAATGTCTGAAAGCGACTTTGGCCAGGCTTTGGCAAAAATTATTCATTTTGATCCTGCCTTTATTTTTATAGCTTGGGATCACACGAATCCGCGCATACAGTCGATTCCCAAATTTATTTCACAGTCCTCAATGGCCACGATGATCCCGTACATTGAGTCGACATCTAGGGATCAGTGGCGCCAGCTGGAAGCTTCCGGATTTACTCATAAAATATATCCCCCCGTTTCGGGCCCGGCCATCATTCGTGCAATTTTAAAAATTGAAAAAGAGGCTCTGCAAAATGCTGCCGATTTTGCTAAGCCCTTTGTAGCAGAAAAAAAGTCATCGAACATGATCTCTAGTCGCAAAAAAACTGAAGATGCGGCTACATTCCTACAAAACCTAGAGAAAGAACCACTGGCTAACCTCATTCAATCTGGTTCAGCCACAAATACCAATCAAAAAAACACGATGCATGTTCAAAAAGGCAATCGTGGTGATTTGATTAAGTACAACAAGTCAAAATTGGCGACACTCAGTCAAAAATTAAATACTGAAAAAATTGATCCTTCGCTAAAAACATCACTCCAAAATGACTTTCAATCAAATATCAAAAATCAGATTTTGGATGTCACTCAATCCTACTTAGAGAGCGACACGTTACAGAAAATAAATGTCGAAGATTTTGCCACTGATTTTTACCAGAAATTATTATGCCTAGTGGTCCAGAGTGATTCTTGGTGTGGCTACTTACTCATTGCAAGCCAAATTCAGATTAAAAATGACGATTACCAAATCATTTTGCAAAATTGGCTGCAAAGTCAGTTTATCAATATGAGCGAGATCTCCGAGAACGATTATTTTGAAATTCAATTGCAAAACCGAGAGGTCGACCTGAAGACCTGGGCAAAGGTAAATTCAGACTATACAGAAACTATTGAAAACGAAACAAGCGAAGTGCTAATTAGTTTTTTTTCGATAGATCCGAAATACCTTATTCTGGAACTGAGTGAAGCTTACGAAATGCTTGAGGTCCCCCTGCACTTGGTGGAATCAGATCAAAAAATTTCCTTAAGTCTTTTTTTGCACCTACCGGATAATAAAAAATATATTTTATACACACCAGCTGACCAAATCCTGTCATCACAGCAGAAAAAAAAGCTGCAAGAAAAAAATGTAGAAAAACTTTTTACTCCGATGGATTTTGAAAAAGAATTACAAAAAATAAAAGCTGAATACTATTTAAACGAATCAGTTAAGGCTATAAAAAAAGTCGCTTCGGTATGATGCCTTTGATCTTAGCCAGTACTTCTGTTTACCGTATTGATTTGTTGAAAAAATTAGGAATTCCGTTTCAGACACAAAAACCACAGTATGATGAAGACGCCGCAAAAAAGTATCTGCAACAACAAAAAGCTAGCCCCACGGAAATAGCTGAGACCTTGTCACGTGGTAAAGCCAATTCAATTGATTTTAGTAATACAACTGTGATTGCTGGGGACCAACTGGTCAATTTGGACGGAGTGGTGCTTGGAAAGCCGCATACCTTCGACAAAGCATTTCAACAAATGGAAAGCATGCAGGGAAAAATGCATGAACTAATTACTGCTGTTACAATTTTGAACGGAACTCAGATATTTCACCTAAATCATGTTACCCGTCTGCACATGAGAGCACTTGTTCCGAAGGAAATAAAAAATTACTTATTAGCAGATCAACCCTATGACTGTGCAGGAAGTTACAAAATTGAAAAAGGTGGTATTTCTTTGTTTGAAAAAATAGAAACAGATGACTTTACTGCCATTCAAGGGTTACCACTTATTTGGATAACTCATGTTTTGAAGGAGCTTAAGTATGAATTCTTCCAATCCTGATTTGAAAGCAATGGCCTTAGGTGGAATGAACTTTTCTCATTCTCCGTACTCATTAAAAAGAATTGGCGCCAGTGTCCTATTAACTAATGGCAAAGCCTACAGTGGCTGCAATATTGAAAATGCCTCGTACGGCGGAACCGTTTGTGCCGAACGCGTTGCCATCTGGAAAGCCTACAGCGAAAATCAAGCGACTGAAAAAATTGTTGAAGTTGTTGTCGCTAGCAATGAAGAATCTCCGTGGCCACCTTGTGGTTTTTGTCGTCAAATCATGGCAGAGTTTTGCACTCCAGAGACCCGTGTTCGGCTTGTAAATCCGCGAAATTGCGAAGTGACTTATCTATTTAGGGATTTGTTTCCAGAAGCTTTCAAGCCCGAGCATCTCAAAAAATAAGCCGCTCTATGAGATCTGTTTTTAGGTTATGTATTTCAATTTCCTGCAGCTTTTTCTCGCCCGCAAACACGGATGTAATTTGGAACAAATCATTTTTCTGATTCCGAGCAAATTCTTTCCGAATAAAAAGAATTGCACGACCTTCAAAGCGAACTGCACCATTTCTAATTTCGTTGTATTGAATGGATACAAGCTTGGTTTTTTCTTTGCCAAGATGCTGCTTGAGATCGATTGTTTTTTTTTGCAAAAACTGAACAAGATTATTTTTATGCGAAATAGTTTCTGGAAAAAATAGCCGGCACGCAATTCGGTCCAAAGCAACCAGGTCTACAGACATCCCCGTTTTTCGGTTAAGCGGCTTGTGGCATTTCACTTCAACATTGAAATGCCAGCTGTTAACCGCTCCCGAAACGTGAAATGGATAGACCCGGACAAAATTCATTTGCAAATTACCATTCAATTACCGCTGAATTACCGAACCGGATCTTGCAGCAGCGCTGTATTTGTTTCGATAGTCGAATTCTTACGGTGGCCGTCGATCCACTGACGGTAAGCCTCAGAACTTTTTTGACGACTGAGTGATTCGGATTCGTCTTTGTTCATCGCACTTGCGGTCGTTGTCAGATCCTTAAATCTCAATAAATACTGCGTGTCGCCTTCGCGCACTAGGCGCTTAGCTACCGGATTTGCTTTACTTAGTTCTAAGGCAACTTTCATGACCTGGGCTGAATTCAGGGCCGGCACCGATTCCGTTGATAAATCAAAAAAACCAGTTTCCTTCCAAGTCATTTTATTTTGCGCCAGCAGTTTTACGGCCTCGTCGGATTGACCAGCATTTACCGCCGTTTCAATTGTTTTTGCAAAAGCAGAAAACTCATCGGACAAAATAAGCTTACTAGCAATTTCGGGCTGAGCTTTTTCTGCTGACGTTGTCGTCGCCGCTTTTTTATCTAAAACTTTAATAATATGAAAGCCGTAAGCCGTTTTTACTAAACCGGAAACAGTTCCTGCAGCTAATGTGAAAGCCACATCTTCGAATTCTTTGACCATTTGACCACGGCTAAAATAACCAAGATCTCCACTTTTTAATTTGGAACCTGGGTCTTCACTCACTTGACCTGCAACTTTCGCAAAGTCTTCATTTTGCAAACGCTTCAGTACGGCCTCTGCTTTTTCCTTAGCTTTTCCAAAAGCAGCTTCATCGTTGGCTGCAGCTCGGAGCAAAATGTGTGACGCTTTCACTTGCTCCTTTGTTTCAAATTCAGTTTTGTTACTGGCGAAATAATCGGAAACTCGCTTGGCAAATGCGGGATCGGTCATTTTTTTCTGCACGTCAGCTGTAGTCACTGTATGAGATTTGGCATAATCTGCGGCATTAAGTGCTACATACTCAACATTGATCTTGGTGGCCTTAAGATCTGCTTCAGCTCGTTTCTGCAATTCTGTTGCACCTACAGAGGCATCAAAAAGTTGCCGTGACCGCTGGCTCACGATATCCTGGCGTAATTTTTTTTCAAACTCGCTCGGTGTTAAGCGGTTTGCACTTAAAATGGCCTTGTAGGCGTCGGTTTGAAAAACACCTTCTTTTTTGAAGTAGGGAAGCTCTTCTGTAATCATGCGGCGCACCTCGGCATCCGTGGCAAAAATGCCCTCTTTTTCCGCTGCTTGCCAGGTAACAGCTTTCGTAATAAGGCTATTCATGACCTCACTGCGGAGCATATTTTTTTGTGAGGCCATATCAAACTGCCCACCAAATAGTTGGGCGTAGTACTGGCTTAAGCGATTTTCTTCATCTTGGAAATCTTTGATAGAAATAATTTGTCCATTCACTTCGGCCGCAGATCCCATTGATGATCCGCCGTTATTCCGACCCGACAAGTCTGATAAGACGAAAACCAAAATAATAATTCCAAAGACGACGAAAGCGACGATGCTACGAGTAGAAACCCCTCTTTCGGATAAACCTTTTCGAATTCTGCTTGAAAGCGAACTTTGTGAACCCTGAGATCCCCGGCTAGATGGTTTCATGATGACTGACTCCTTTAAAAAAATGTTCTTTTACAGACTTGCTATGAGCTCACAAATTAAAATGATTTTCAAGAAATACTTTACCTGCTGGCAACTTGCCGCCATGAATTGTTAGGCTTGAATTCTAGTCCTAGTTTGCTATCGTTACCAGGAGGAGATCCCATTTTGAATTTTCTAAATTTTAATTTTAAAAAAGCTTTTATTTTGCTTTTGATTATTTCTTTGCCACTGATCTCGATCAACATGGAGCAAAAGAAGATTCAAAATTCCTGGTTTACGCAGCCTTTTAGTTTTGCAGCCCAAACTGTCCAAAGTTTTTTTTCGAATTTAAGTCTTGGTGTGCGCTCAACCACAGCTCAATATCTGAACCTGATCAATATCAAATCAGAAAATGCCCGCCTGCATAAAGCCAACAGCGAACTGCAAACACGATTGAATCAGTTCAGCGAAAGTCAAAACGAACTCGAGCGTTTACGAACTCTGCTCGATTTTCAAGGGAACACGAAAATGGAGCTGATTCCTGGGCAAGTCATCGGCCGAGATCTCGTCGCTGATCACAATACAATTACCATCAACAAGGGCACAAAGCATGGATTGCGTGCTGGTCAAGCTGTGCTGACAGTTTCAGGCGCCGTCGGCTACATTTTCAAGCCTCAGTTTTTTACGTCTCATGTCATGCTTATCACGGACAGGTACTCGGTTGTTGATGCCTTGATTCAAAAAACAAGATCACATGGCATCGTCGAGGGAAAAGATAAAGAAACTTGTGTTTTGCAATATGTCGAGCGTACAGAGGATGTTAAAGTTGGCGACCTGATTGTCACTGGGGGACTAGATAACATATTCCCTAAGGGTTTCCCACTGGGAGTTGTTGTTAATATCGAGCGCAAAACGAAAAGCGCATCCTTGATTATCGATATTAAGCCCGTCGTTGATGCCAACAAAGTGGAAGAAATTTTCATTGTAAAACACGCTGCCTTAGAAAACTTTCTCGAGAAAACCGTGGATCCACAAACCACCAGTAAAACTGGAACACGATGAATTCGTTGCAGCGACGATTTTATTTTAAAATTGCCTTTTTTACTTTCGTTTTCTTTGTGCTTTGTGGATTTCAAACCAGCTTTTGGCCAAATTTAATTACTTTTATTC
>JAYUTU010000127.1:0-5976 GCA_043754975.1 Bdellovibrionales bacterium
TTAAATAAAATGGCCCCTCATTATTTTGAATTCGGTGCTGCATTTTAATTAAGGACTCTACATTATCTGGAACAATCATATGTTCCGTTTTTCCATACCGTTCTAAAAAAGCCAAATCAGGTTCTTTGGAAAAAAACTTTTCCCAATTTTTTGCATTCACTTCGCACCGATACGTCATCGTCGTTGCATGCGTATGTAACGGCGCATAGGCCCCGATCATTTCTAACGGACCGTAATGCGAATGCAACTTCAGCGAGGGGCTACCCCACTGGGTCATACCCGAACACTGACCCACATTAGCATACCACAAAGCAAAAGCCTTCGACAAAAAACCCAGACCATAAAACTGTTCTTCTTTTGGCAGCAGTGAGTTAACTGAACACAGGTCGTAAGCAACCCATTCGCCCTTGTGTGCCGTGGGAATAATAATGAATAATGACAATGGGCACCATTCATTTTCTTCCGAATAATTTAGCAAACTCAGTATCTTTTTTGGTAGCGATTTGGTTTTTCCCGCAAAGCCCGCAATAAAGCCAGGCATTGCGGCACAGTCGTAGAAAACCCAGCGCGGAATTGCTAGATCTTGATGCCCGAAAGATTTCCATTCGATCTGATAGATCGCATTGGCAAACGCAAGCTCATCCAAATGCAGCGGGTTTTTATACAGCGGCTGCTCAGGGAACCAATCAATGGCATGGCGCGTACCAGGATTAGCAATCATATTTTCAGGCCGCACAAAGACATAGGGCTTAATATCGCCAGATTGAAGCCAAGTTGCTTTTTGTAAAAGTGGGTTTTGTACTGCCAATTTATTTTCCTACAAAAGTTTTATTGTTTTAGCCCTAACGGACTGGTTACGTTTTCAGCCCTAATGGGCTGGTCATTGCTTCAGGCCGCACAACTTGATCGAATTTTTCTGCTGTTAGTAAGCCCGAGTTCACGGCTTCTTCCTTTAATGTGGTTCCATTTTTATGCGCCGTTTTTGCAATTTTAGCGGCATTATCATAGCCTATGTGCGGATTTAGCGCTGTTACCAACATCAAAGAATTTTCTAAGTGCTTTTTAATTTGGACCGTATTGGCTGTGATGCCATCAACACAGTGATCACAAAAACTTTCACAGGCATCAGCCAACAGGCGTATCGAGTTTAAACAATTAAAGACAATCACGGGTTTGAAAACATTTAATTCAAAATGTCCCATGCTGCCGCCAATAGTAACAGCGACATCATTTCCCATCACTTGCGCGCAGACCATGGTCATCGCTTCACTCTGTGTCGGATTCACTTTGCCAGGCATTATCGAAGAGCCCGGTTCATTTTCAGGTAAATTAAGCTCTGCAAAACCACAGCGTGGGCCACTGCCAAGTAAACGGATGTCGTTCGCAATTTTCATCAGCGATACAGCAACTGTTTTCAACGCTCCATGCACTTCAACTAAAGTGTCATGCGTGGCCAGGGCCTCAAATTTGTTTGGTGCTGTTACAAATGGAATTTTAGTTTCTTTAGCAATTGCAGCTGCTGCTTTTTTTGGAAAATCGATATGCGTATTTAAACCCGTGCCGACGGCTGTTCCACCCAAAGCTAATTCATGCAAATGCGGAAGTGTATTTTTTATCCGTTGCAGCGAATTTTTAATTTGCGTTGTGTATCCTGAGAACTCTTGTCCCAAAGTCAGCGGCGTTGCGTCCATCAAATGAGTTCTGCCAATTTTTACAATTTTCTCAAACTGCGCTGATTTTTTTTCTAAAGACGCATGCAGTTTCGTAAGCATCGGTAACAGTCGATTGTGAATTTGATCCGCCACTGCGATATGCATAGCTGTCGGAAATGTATCGTTCGAACTCTGCCCCTTATTCACGTCATCGTTGGGATGAATCTCTTTCGCTGGCAAAGTTAAATTCATCATAATCATCGCGCGATTTGCAATCACTTCGTTGGTATTCATATTGGTCTGCGTGCCTGAACCTGTTTGCCACACGACCAGAGGAAAATGCGCATCTAAACTGCCGTTTATGACATCGTCAGCAGCGCGCACAATCATTTCAGTTTTTTTAGGATCTAATAGGCCCAGATCAGCATTCGTTAGCGCCGCACATTTTTTTAAAATACCCAAAGCGCGGATCATTTCGCGGGGGAAACGATCTCCTCCGATTTTAAAATTTTGAATTGAGCGCTGGGTTTGGGCTCCCCACAAAGCCGTTTCGGGAACTTGCACATCACCCATGGTGTCTTTTTCAATACGAAATTTTTCGCTGCTGCTTTCTAGCTTAGTGTCTAACTTAGTGTCTAACTTAGTGTCTAACTTATTTTCTGACATGATTTACTTATTCCCTTTTTTTCGCATTACATTTCCAACAGAGGCTTGATCTGTTGGATAGATCACAAGCTCTTGAATATTAACATGCTGTGGACGCAGTAAACACCATAATAGTGTCTCGGAAATGTCACTGGCCGTCAGGGGCTGCATATTTTCATAAACAGCATCTGCCTTTTGCTGATTTCCTAAGCGAACTTTTGAAAATTCCGTATTCACCATTCCAGGAGCTATATTTGTAACGCGCACATTTGTTCCCTTGAGATCCATGCGTAATCCTTCAGTGATCGCTCGCACTGCAAATTTACTGGCGCAGTAAACACTACCGCCTTCGTAAACCAGTCTGCCTGCGACTGATCCTATGTTAACAATATGTCCGCTCTGGGTAATGATTGACGGAATCAATCCCCGCGTCACATGCAGCAGACCGCGCACATTCGTGTCGAGCATCAAATCCCAATCCGCCGTTTTTGCTTCCTGAAACAGCTCGCTGCCTTTGGCTAAGCCAGCGTTATTTATTAAAATACTAACAGCCGTTAAAATCTTTTTGTGAGTTTTTAAAAACAATTGGATCTGCTTTGTGTTTGTCACATCTAATTTAAACACCTGCACCGATAGAGCCCCTGCTCTTAAACACTTTTTTTGTAGCTGCTTCAGCAAATCCAATCGCCGGGCAACCAAAATCAAATGAGTTTTATTTTTGGCGCAGTCCAGTGCAGTTGCAGCACCGATTCCAGATGAAGCCCCAGTAATAAATACAGTTTTATTTTTTATCATTCTAAAAGCCTACCCTCAGTGCTGCGGTCTCGCAATACCCTTGACTCTGGCTCTGTGTTTTTTGATTATGCGTGTATGAAATCTCAGCAAAAAAAATTGAAAAAATACTGGCTCATGAAATCAGAGCCTGATGTTTTTAGTATTGATCATTTGCAAAAAGATAAAACCACTTTGTGGGAAGGCGTTCGTAATTATCAAGCCCGCAATTTTATGATGAATGATATGTCCCTTGGTGATGAGATTTTATTTTATCACTCAAACGCCGAACCGCCAGGAGTTGCCGGCGCAGCAGTCGTCAGCCGCTTAGCAGCTCCGGATGCGCTGCAGTTCAACAAAAAGTCCCAGTACTTCGATGCTAAAGCATTTCCAGAAAAGCCCATTTGGTACTGTGTTGAAGTAAAATTTAAAAGTAAGTTTCGAAATTTTATTTCGCTTGAAGCTCTAAAGTCAGACCAGCACTGCGCCAACATGATGGTGATAAAACGGGGGCAACGACTTTCCATTCAACCAGTTACAGAAACAGAATATCTTCATTTAATTAACCTAGGAAATGAATGACTTCACTACTGGCGGCATCACCACCGAAGCTTTTATTAGCCCCTATGGAGGGCGTTACCGATTGGGTGATGCGGGATTTGCTGACGTCCTTGGGCGGAATCGATCACTGCGTGACTGAATTTTTACGTGTGACTGATCGCCTGCACCCGTATTCAGTTTTTGAAAAAAACTGTCCGGAATTAAAAACAGGGTCTCGTACTCGCGCTGGCACGCCCGTGTTTGTGCAGCTTCTTGGCGGCCAATCTAAACCCCTAGCTGAAAACGCTGCGCGCGCAGCCGAAATGGGCGCTTTAGGAATTGATTTGAATTTTGGGTGCCCTGCAAAAACTGTCAATCGCCATGATGGCGGCGCCACACTATTAAAATCGTGCGACCGTTTGTTTGAAATTGTTTCCGCAGTTCGCGCTGCTGTTCCCGCAGCAACGCCGGTTACTGCAAAAATTAGATTAGGCTTTGATAATCCAGTGGCCTGTTTAGAAAACGCGAAAGCTATCGAAGCCGCCGGCGCTAGCTGGATCACTGTACACTGCCGTACCAAAACAGATGGCTACAAACCACCCGCTTTTTGGGAATGGATTCCACGAATTAAAAGCGTGACCCAGATTCCGCTCATCACAAACGGAGAAATTTGGACGCCGGCTGATTTTTTAAAATGCCAAAGCGTTGCACAAACAGATTCCTACATGATTGGGCGCGGAGCAATTCGCGATCCCTATATTTTTACAAAAATAAAGCAGCTTGATTCTGCTTCACGAAAAACCGAGGCCCTGTCGGGACAACTTATTTTAAATTTTTTTGCATCAAGCTCAATGCATGTAAATGATCACTTTGCAGTAGCGCGCACCAAAGGCTGGCTGAAGCAACTTTCGTTTAATCAACCCCACATCAAAGATATGTTTGATGAAATCAAAGTTTTAAAAAAACCCAACGAATTCAGAAGTCGACTTGAGTCCTACTTCGCTAACTGATAGCCTGTCGCTACTAACGGAGACCTACGCATGAAACAAACTGCCACTATAAAAATGATTAAGAAAAATCCTTGTCCTTACTGCGACCGCGCAAAAACTTTTTTGGACAACAAAGGATTTAAATATGAAGTGGTAGATCTCACCGACAACCAAGCTGAACTCGACAAACTCAAAGAACAAACCGGCTGGAAAACAGTTCCAATGATTTTTATCAATGACAAATTAGTCGGCGGCTACACCGATTTAAAAATGTTGGAAGATGAAGGCAAACTCGATTCTTTAGTGCTCAGCTAGGATCACCATGTCGACACTGAATATGTTCAAGCTGCTGTTGGCAGCCACGAAAGCCCTGACAGTCACTTTATTAATGCCCGTTTTTGGTATGCTTTGGGGATATACTTTTTTAAATGAAGTCATAACTCCACAAATGATTTTTGGAACTGTGTTAATTCTCATTGGTACATTTGGTGTTGTGCAGAAAAAACAATCTGAATCTGTTAAAGCTTCTTAAGAAAGCAGAATTTTTATTTTCATTTAAAAACTTTGGTGCTCAGCTTACGAAATGAAAAACATATTTTTAATCAAACCATTTTTTTTAGCGCAAACAACTACACTCAAACTTGGACTTACTCTAGCACTTACACTAGTGCTTACAAACGGCTGTTCTTCGGAAATGAAGAACACGCAAAAAGGCACAGCCATTGGTGCCGGAGCCGGTGCGGTGGCTGGTGCTATCATCGGCAATCAATCCGGAAATAATAAAAAAGGAGCTTTACTTGGCGGCGTCTTAGGCGGAGCTGCCGGCAGCATCATTGGAAATCGATTAGATAAACAAGCTAAAGAATTAGACCGCATCGCCGAAACAAAGCGCACCGAAGACGGATTGGTTACAAAATTAAAAAGTGATATTTTATTCGAAACTGGAAAAGCAGAATTAAAACCAGAAGCCACTGCCAACTTACAACAAATGGCTACGATCATGAAAAAGTATCCAGAAAACGTAGTCACAATTAAAGGCTACACCGATGCCACCGGCAGTGATCAAACAAACCAGGCGCTTTCAAAACGAAGAGCCACCGCAGTTAAAGCCGTGCTAGTTGCTAATGAATTGCCAGCTGCAACAATTTCTACAGAAGGTTTAGGCGAGGACTCACCGATTGCGGACAATACGACACCCAGCGGTCGTCAGCAAAACCGCCGCGTAGAAATTGAAGTCGCAGCCGACGCCACTAAGATTCCCGATCAAGTTCCTGGAAAAGTGACTCGGTAACTAAGTCGACATGCCCCAATTTAAAGTCAGAGTGTGAATGCCGCTGCGTTCGCCCGCCTGAAATCGTCTGAGAGTTTCTTTAAACCGA
>JAYUTU010000128.1:0-13660 GCA_043754975.1 Bdellovibrionales bacterium
AATAACTCCAATAATTTTCATTATTCTTTTACCCAGGCTCGGTACATAAAGTCTTCGACATCATCGCATCCTTTTTTTGTCTGCGAAGACACAGGAAAAACTTCTTCAATACGAGACTGTTTTTTTATACGGGTTAAGGCGCGCTCAATATCTTGCTTAGAAAACTTATCAGACTTAGTTAGTACAATCGCCACGGGTATGTCATTTTTCATTACAAATTGTGCGATGGACTCCTCGTCCATTCCCCAGTCACGGGCCATATCAATCAACAAAACCAATCCAACAAGCTGTGGGCGTTGCTTCAAATAATTCTCAATCATCTTACGCCAAAGTTTAATTTCTTCCGCGCCTCGGGATGCAAACCCATACCCCGGCATATCCACCAGACAATAGCTGTCATTCATATTAAAAAAATTAAGTAAGCGCGTTTTTCCTGGTGTCTGACTTACTTTCGCAACCTTTCCCTTCGCCCAAATATTTATCAGCGACGATTTTCCAGCATTCGACCTGCCGGCAATAGCGATCTCTTTTAAATTGTGTTCAGGAAAATCAGAAAATTTTACGGCGCTCTTTATAAACATCACTTTAGGCATGAAAAAATTGTAATTCATTTCACTTACTTTCTCAATTCTTACATACAGTATTATAGCCTGGAAGAAATACGGCCAAATCGAATTAAATCCCTTCCTACCTCCGAAAAAGCACGTCCGATTCTTGAAATAGTGATCCGGAAACAAACCAGGAGATAACAATGAGCCAGTTTCAAATCGAATTAATGGATGGAAGCCAACAAAAATGGGACGTTCTCGAATACGCCAACATTGGAAAAGACAGCAGCTGCAAAGTGCAAGTTTATGATCCTTTGCTCTGCGACCGCCACGCCCGTCTTGAAATCAAGGGGTCACAATTTTTAATCAAAGATCTGCGCTCAAAAACTGGAACCTATGTGAACGGCGCTCAAATCTTAGAGGCCGTTCTTAAAGATGGTGATTTAATAACGGTTGGACACTCTGACTTCGTTGTTCATGACTCTCAGTTTGTAAAAAATGATTTTTCTCTAACTAGCAAATGCGAACATTGGAAAGCTCAGCTGGACACCTTAGGCTCAGTCGGGCAAACAAAATACCCCGTCCTGCTATTAGGTCCTTCTGGAACTGGAAAAGATGTGATCGCGCACGCCCTTCACGATGTCAGTCGCTTTTCTGAAGCTCCGTTCGTTAGTGTGAATTGCTCAGCACTGACAGAAACATTGGTCGAGAGTGAACTTTTTGGACATATCAAAGGCAGCTTTACCGGCGCCATTGCAGATCGAAAGGGAGCCTTCGAATCGGCTCGCGGTGGCACATTATTTTTAGATGAAATTGGCGATTTAACTTACGGTCTACAAGCAAAACTATTACGGGCTTTAGAAAACAATGAAATCCGACCCGTGGGTAGCGACCGCTCCATAAAGACCGATGTCCGTATCCTTGCTGCAACCCACCAGAACTTATATCAGAAAATTCGTGAAGGGAGCTTTCGCTCTGATTTATTCTATCGTTTGAATGTTATCACTGTTGAAACACCGGCACTCAAAGATCGTTTAGAAGACTTCGACGAACTTCTGTATTCTTTTGCACGTCAAATGAAAGTTCGATTTTCATTTACTGCAATTCAAGAACTAAAAAAGCATGACTGGCCGGGAAATATTCGAGAATTGCGTAACGTAGTTGCACGCGCTTCTGCCCTGTATCCGAAGAAATATATAGAAGAAAGCCACGTGGATATTTTGTTAAATAAAAAAGAGCGCTTGGCCCACTTACCAACCGGTGTAAACTACGCCGTTTCCAGTGATGCGAATCAGATGTCAGTCATTAAGGAGATCGAAAAGCAAATGATTCTAAAAAGATTAGCTGCAAATAACGGAAATCAAAAACGCACGGCCATTGATTTGGGAATGCCAAAATCAACTTTGCATGACCGAATTCGAACCTACAGCATTGATCTCGATCAATTTAAAGCCTAATCAGTTTTTTAGTATAAATGATTTAAGTAACACGCGGCGAACTTGACCTTGGGTCAAGTTCGCGTTCAGCATGTTCTGAAATTTTAGCAAAAGATTCTTTTTTCCTTCGGCAGTAATTAACTCATCGTACGAAAAGTCCTCTGCTTCACGCAATAAAAAATCCTTAAACTCAGCTTCACGATCTTTCAGTTCTATTATTGCTTCTGAGGACATTCCTTCTACGCTTATTTCGATCGCTAGCATGGGATTTAACCCTGAATTTTCTGAAGACTTTATGTTCGCGAACATCTTAGTCATCGTCATCAAATTCTTTGCAAATCGCGGATTGTCGTAGAAAAGTTCAACTTCGTTCACCGTATTGTAGGAAAAGACTTTAGAATCCCATTCTGCATATGAGCGCAAAAATAATCCCTTTGAAAATAAAATTCCTAGTAGCGATGGTCCAAACAGGACCGCCAAAACACTCAAGACAACCAGGGACCAAAAAGCAATTAGCTTTTGGGGCTCGTCATTAAATAAAAATAAATTTCGCAGATGAGCTTTCCAGTTTACTTTCTTTTTTTCAAGCGCGATGTTACGGATAATGTCGCTCATTAACGAAACGTCGACACCAGTCGTATCAACTTTAATCTCGGAAATTTGCTTCAAGAAATCGGGATCTTCTTCTTGCAAGAGAAGATCCACATCCTCTAACGCGATCTCATCGCTAACTTCACCCTCAGCCATTTCTGACAGAATATTGATTGGGTCATTTTGTTCGTCTGCACTAGCGGCGGCAGCTCTATTTTGGTCTGAATTTTCATCACTCACTGCCCCATGATAGCAGCCCTGAATTGAAAAGCTAGTCAATCTCCTAGCCCATAGTCGATAGCTTTCATGCATTGTAACGAAAAATGTTTTATACTTACAGAATGAAATTAATCAAGATCTGTTCAAAGACAGCAACATCAGTATCTTTGATACTGGCTTTTTTTAGCTGCAGTGGAATTCCAAAGATTAAAACTGTTCGATCCGATGCTCCGCCAGCAATTGAGAAACCAGATGCTAAATCAAGTATGCCTTCGGCATCAAAAGGCGATTCGAAATTAAATGATTTAGAATTAGCGAAGTATGCTTACGAAATTGGTCTGGACCCAGCTGCTGAGCTTTCCAACGAAGATTTAGCCAACATTGAGAAGCGAAAAAAAGTTCGCTATTTAGAGCGCACTCTTGATTCACAAAAAGAACGTATTAATTATTCAAAAATTTTGCCTTGGCTTCAAAGTGACGACGAGAAAATCGCCTATCTCCAGGTTCCAAGCCTCGAGGGACGCCAAGCTTGGGTGAATAAAAATCAGATTTGGAAACGCGCGCAGAATCTGAAAGATTTTAATAATTTAGTCGAGAATTTAGACATTGCTGCTGGAATGCCGGCCGATTATGTTAAAAAATCATGGGGCGAACCGGAGTCCATCGAACACAGCGGAAACCCCATTTATAAAAATGAACGTTGGAAATATTTAAAACAAGTTTCCACTCCGAATGGATATCGCCAAGAAAAGCGCACCGTTTATTTCGAAGGTGGCCGTGTCGTAGGCTGGGAGACTGAATGAGCAAGTACTTTGTTTTGATAATTATATTGGCTCAAGGCTTCTCTAGTCATGCTGCCAAAATATTACAGGTTAAGAATAATTCTGCGATTCTCGAGCTGAATAACGCTGAAATGCAAACACTCGAGCCTACTCCGGGCCAGAACATTCGACTAACTTTTGGAAACGAGCAAGTCAATGCGACTGTAAAAAAGATGGCCAAGAATAAACTTTTGATCGAAGTCTCAGGAGATATAAGTAATCAAAAAGTTGTATCCATCTCAAAAGGTGGAACAGGTGCTGATTCTTCAAAGGCCACCACTGCAAAATCAGCTAAATATGCTAAGACAGCTAAATCAGTAAAAAATGAGGACGCTAGTTCAAAGGAATGGTCCATCGGCGTGAATACAAGATACGTCGTTTCAGGCACCGCAAGTCAGACAATAAATGGTATTTCATCGAAAGTAAGTTATTCGGGCTTTGTTTTATCGGGTATTGCCCTTTACAACTGGGACAATTTTGGCGTCGGAGTTGATGGTGAATATGCTCTGTTGCAAGGAAAAGCAGGGTCCGTGACGTCTAAAATAACCCAGATTCAATTTAGTTTAGTAGGTGAATACAGACTTCAAAAGTATTCAGCAGGTGGCTTATTTACATTGGGCTCTAATTTCAACTCGACAGATTCTACGAATGCTGAAAACTCATTAAATGGTATGGGCTTTGGCGTTTTCGCAACTTATGCTTTTTCACCAAATATCAGGCTGCTACTGGATTATCGAAACGTAGACTACAAGCTGGATTCGGCCACGATCAAAACAAGCGACATTCGATTAGGAGCTGGCTACTATTTCTAATGAGCCTGATCCCAGTTATCCCCGATTGCATAGTTAACTTTCAGAGGTACTTTCAGCTTAGCTACGTTTTCCATTATTTTTTTAATAGTCGGTGCCTGAGCATGGACATCGGCATCGGTCCCTTCAAAAATAAGTTCATCATGAACTTGCAATAGCATATCCAGTCTTTTGTTATTTATCGCATCTTGTGAAATTTCAATCATAGCCATTTTTACAAGGTCACTGGCAGTCCCTTGAATAGGAGCATTGATTGCGGCACGTTCACCAAATTTTTTCAACATTCCATTGCTAGAATCCAGCTCTGGAATATAGCGACGTCTGCCAAACAAAGTTTCAACGTATTTCTGTTCATGGGCCTTTTGTATTGTATTTTCAATATAGCTTTTGATGCCGCCAAATTTAAAAAAATATTTTTCAATGATGTCGACAGCTTGCTTGCGAGGAATTCCTAAAGCCTCTGCTAAACCATACGCACCTTGGCCGTAAGCAATACCAAAATTAACAGCTTTTGCAATTCGCCGCTGCTCTTTTGTAACTTGATCCAATGCTACTGCAAAAACTTCTGATGCTGTGGCTGCATGTATATCTAAGTCATCACGAAACGCTTTTATTAAGCCTGGATCGTCGGAGATATGCGCCAGGACCCGCAGTTCAATCTGAGAATAATCTACTGAAAGCAATTTTTTGCCACGGGCTGCGATGAAGCTTTTACGGACGCGCTGCCCCCGCTCGGTTTTAATCGGAATGTTTTGAATATTAGGATTAGTACTGGACAGCCTGCCTGTTGTTGTAAGTGCTTGGTTAAAACTCGTATGGACTCGGCCGTCCTGATCGACCGACTCGGGAAGCGCATCAACATAGGTTGATTTTAGTTTTGCCAATTCACGAAAGTTAATAATTTCTTTGCCGATGGGATGTTCCAGATTCTCTAAAACATCGTTGTCAGTCGAGTATCCTGTTTTGGTTTTCTTAGAGGACTCTAAACCCAGTTTTTCAAATAACACCACGCCCAGCTGTTTCGGCGATGCAATATTAAACTTTTCCCCTGCTAACTCATGAATTTTAGATTCTTGAGTTGCAAGCTCATCACCAAGTTGTTTTGAAAAGTTTTTTAATCCCTCGATGTCAATGGTGATGCCCTTTTGCTCCATCGCAAAAAGAATAGGTATAATTGGCTTTTCCAATTTTTTGTAAATTGAAAATAAATCTTTATCTTCTAGTTGCTGCTTTACCACTTGGTTCAATGACAAGCAGGTACTATAAAAAATGTCTGGCGTTATATTTTCAGATAGCTCTTTATCAAGAAAAAAACTCGCCAGTTTTTTTATGTTTGAGCTGTCCGCAGCTCGAATAACATAAGCACCTAACATTAAATCCCACTGCACGCGGCTTTGCAAATTTGCCTGTTGCAGTTGATCAGTTCTAAAACCAATTTGATGCCAAACATTTTTTAAATTAAATCCAGACCAAATCAATTTAGAGAAATTAAGACGGCAATTGAGTTTCTCTGTGGTGTAAAGCTGACTACCAAAACCAATCGAAATTGTGTTTTCGTATTCAAAAATAAAAAACTCTTCTTGAGTGTCTAAACGCAGCTGAATTTCTGCTTCATTCCATTCCTTCTGAGTCACTCTCGTCTCAGAATTAGCCTCAGACTCGCTCAAAAATGAGACCGGTTGCACGCCTCCTGCATCAATTTTTTCAACTGGGGGTTTTGTGGCCGTATCAAGAATCGACTTCTCAAAAGATTTAAAATTTAAATCCCGTAAAAATGCGCGCAGGTCGTCCCGCCTCATTTCTTTCAGTTTAAAATCATCTAGAGTTTTATTCAAAGTAACGTCGCAAACGATGGTAACTAGTTTTTTTGATAGCAAAGCATTAGCCGCTGATGCAATCAGCTTTTGCTTGATTGCAGCGCTCTCAACCTGATCGATATCTTTATATATCTGCTCAACAGAGCCAAATTGCTCGATTAACTTAATGGCGCCCTTCGGACCGATTCCCGCAATACCCGGAATATTGTCTGAAGTGTCGCCAGTTATAGCTAAGTAATCAAGAAACTGGGCCGGGGTAACTCCGTGCTTTTCCTTTACAAGTGCTTCTGTAAAAATGACGTCCTTCATGGTGTCGTATAAAAATACATTCGGGCTAACGAGCTGACAAAAATCTTTATCGCCACTTACGATGAAGACTTCATAGTCTTCTTTTTCTGCCATTTTTGCGATCGTGCCTATCAAGTCGTCCGCTTCAAAACTTGGTACTTCGATATCCGTAATTCCAAAAAGATTTGCTACTTTTTTTAAATACGGCATTTGCACTTGCAGATCATCTGGCATTGTCGTGCGATTCGCTTTGTAGTCCGTGTACAAATCTTTGCGAAATGAGGGCTCTTTTCGGTCGTAGCAAAAGACAATATGATCTGGATTTTTATCTTTCATCAGTTTCACAATCATAGAAATAAATCCATAGACTGCATTAACCGGCACACCTTGCGATGATGTTAGAGGCCTAACTGCATAAAAGGCGCGAAAAAACATCGAGCTCACGTCGACGATGTATATTTTATTTTTCATTGGCGCTAGCCTACTCGGCTGATTTAAATTTGTCGACTTGATCCAAAGATTTAAGATCAAGCCATTGTTCGGTCGATGATTCTAATCTAAGTTCATTCGAATAATGATCTAACTGTGACGTGATGAGATGCAAATCTAATTGGCCAGATTCAATTCGGCGCTGCAATTCCTTACGCGTTAATCCCAAAAATAGTCTGGCAGTATCCATTTGCTGTATTTTCATAGGTTATAATTAGAGCTTTAGCTCTATACAAAGTCAAAAGTTTTCAGCTTCACTAAAACGAAAGTCTAACTATAAAAATCCCAATAGTTTCGCTATGTTGCCCTCAGACGCGCCGCCTTACGAAAAGTAAGCAGGTACCTTTTAGTCGGAGAATACGAAGACGAGATCGTTGTCGCTGACCATATCTTGGCGGTCGCGGGCTTGGCGCTCGATGAAGGATGGATCTTTCGCCTGTTTTATTTGTAGATCTAATAGTGTGGCTTGTTTTTGGGTCTGTTTGATTTGCTCGATTATTGTTGCCTGATCGCGGCGTAGTCCCCACACCCGCCAGAGCGTGCCGTTGATGAACAGAGTGAGAACAAAAATAACGGCGCAGATTATGGCAATTTTAAAGGGCTTGTTAAGCATTTGCCGAAATTGGAAGCCTAGGCGGCGGATATCGTCCATATGATTATTGAATCACTTCAGGTTTTTCAGAGCAATGACTATTTAATTTCTTGCGCTACAGACTTTGATCCAGCCATCATGTTCGCTGACATGGATAAAAACAACTTACTCAAAATTTTAATTTCAAAATTAGAAACTGATTTTCAAACGCTAAAACAAGCAGCCCTCGCCACTTACGAGGATGCAACCCACGAAGAATCAAAACCCGAAAATAAATACGATACACGAGCTCTGGAAGCTTCGTATCTGGCAGGCGCTCAAGCCCAGCGAGTTTCTGAAACTTCTGAAGTACTTTTATTTTGCCAGAATTTAAAAATTCGTGAGCACGATAAAGTTGTCGTGGGTGCCTACTTAGAAACCCAGTGTGGAGAAAAAGAAAATTATTTTTTTTACTTACCCAAAGGTGGTGGCATCACAGTGCATGCAGATGGAAAGTCAATCCAAGTGCTCACGCCTTCAAGTCCTCTAGGAAAAGCAATTCAAGGCTTGCGCGTTGGTGACTCTGCAGAAATCCTAATGGGCGGAGCAAAAAAAACTTACGACATTAATTTAGTTATCTAAAAGCGCCTTTATCCCAGTAAATACCCATGCCACCTAAGTCTTCTTCAATGCGCAATAACTGATTGTATTTTGCCGTACGTTCACTTCGGCATAGGCTTCCGGTTTTAATTTGGTGACAATTTAAAGCCACTGCTAAATCTGCGATCATGACATCTTCCGTTTCGCCGCTTCGATGTGACATCACTGTGCGCATATTATTTCTTTGCGCCAAGTTAACTGCCTCAGCGGTCTCGGTGAGTGTGCCAATCTGATTTACTTTTACTAACAGAGCATTTGCCGCTTTCTTTTCGATTCCCATACGCAAGCGCTTTGGGTTGGTTACAAACAAATCATCGCCCACAAGCTGAACGCGCTTTCCCATTTCACTGGTGGCAGCAATCCAGGAATCCCAATCATCTTCAGAAAATCCGTCTTCGATGCTGATCAGTGGATATTTTTGTGTCCATTTTAAGTAGATACTCTGCAATTCAGAACCAGAAATTTTTTGTTTTTCCCAGGCGTATTTTCCAGCGCCATCAAACATTTCAGTAGCTGCCACATCCAATGCCAGAAAAATATTTTGTCCAGCCTCATAGCCAGCTTCTAATATAGCCTGCATTAAAAGCTCAAGAGCTTCTTCATTCGATTTTAAGACTGGAGCAAAACCACCCTCATCGCCGACAGCAGTTGATAAGCCTTTTTTACTTAGAATCTTTTTGAGAGTTTGAAAAATTTCTGAACCCGCTCGTAAGGATTCAGCGAACGAATTATTCACTGTCGGCACGATCATAAATTCTTGAATATCTAAACCATTATTCGCATGCGCTCCACCATTTAATACATTCATCAATGGCACTGGCAGCTTGCACGCTTGCGATCCACCGATATAGCGATACAACGGTAGTCCCGCATCTAATGCTGCAGCTTTCGCACACGCTAACGATACCCCTAAGATTGCATTGGCTCCTAAGTTTGATTTGTTTTCCGTCGCATCGATATCACGAAGTACTTTATCGATATAAACTTGCTCAAACACATTTAAGCCAACAATTTCAGGCGCAATTTTTTCGCGAACATGAGCAACTGCTTTTAAAACACCTTTTCCTAAGTAGCGCTTTTTATCATTATCCCGAAGTTCATAGGCCTCGTGGGCGCCGGTGCTGGCACCTGAAGGAACTGCCGCTCGACCGATATTTCCATCGACGGTACGGGCTTCAACCTCGATGGTGGGATTGCCTCGGCTATCAAGAATTTCGCGTGCATGTAAACTTACTATGTTAGACATGGGTTTCTTCCTTCATTTTTTTTAGTGTATCTAAGCTTTCGCGGATAATTTGTGGATATTGATTTTTAACGATGTCCCAATCAACGCGGCGGAAAGCTTCTTTAATTCCAGGAGTTTGCTTTTGACCAGCAGTTAATAAAGTCACCAGCTGATGAGCTCGCACCATGTAGTCATGCAACCGTGATATATTTTGTGCGACTTGATGAACGGGTTTTCTCATAAATTCAAATTCAGAAAAATCTTCGCGGATAACTGCTCGCTCAGAGCTGGGAGCATCCGAATTCGTTTGGGTTCCGAAACGTTGTAGTTCTTCGTTACGGCGTTGCAGTTCACGGTTTTTTTCTTCTAGATCTTTACTGCTGTCTTGAAGCTGACGAATCACATCCTGCATCAAGGCTGGAGAAATTTGACGAGATTCATTTTCAAAAATGCTTGTCTGTTCTGTGGACCAATCAATGCGTAAATGAATATCCGTCCATTCGCAGATGGCTGGTGACTGTCCAACATAAATGGGTAGCGATTCAAAGGCTGCTTTTAAGTATGAAGTGACTAAGGGGTATTGTTCTGCAGGAAGCGGAATATCAAATGCTAAGCCCATGGCCGTGCGAGTTAAATTTTCAATCGGTGGCTCAGGAGAAATAAAATAACCCAGAAACTTTTCTGGCTGATGAAAAATTTCTTGTGGCTGCGGCATCATCCGTAACACGCTATCTAAGACGCCCCATACTTTATTTTTTGGAGTCGTGTGTCCTGCCGCAATTAAAACTGAAGAACTCAGCGCGAGCCGCTCCAAAAAAGCTTCCATGTCTGGCGCTCGCATCCAATACGAGGGATCACGCAACAATTCCCACGGAATATCTGATTCTGAAAAATATCCAGATAAATCAATTTTCTCTGATTCTAAATAAGTTAAAATAGCGTGAGTTACTTTACAGCTGAAATGCACGGTCCAAACTGTAGTAGAATGGCTTTGTGCTCGCAAGCGCTTAAATAACAATATGCCCTTGATTTAAGCGGCTTTGACTGGTTTCTGAAACTTTGATGGTGGGAAGTTTATTTTGTTGTCTAAAATTTCTTGGTAAAAAGATGGCATATTGCCAGTCGCTTCAATTCCGCCCTCTAAAGTGCCATCGGAACGACGTGATAATTTTGTAATTTCGAAGATGGGAACAACAATATATTTTCCATCTTTGTCGATGCCACGAATTTCAGAAATTGCTCCCACTTTTCTTGAACCATCAGAGTAACGAGATATCTGCACAATAATTTCAATTGCTGAAGCCACTTGCGAGGTCAAAGCTTTTTCACTGATCTTTGCATCACCGCCCGCAGCTAAAGCTTCTAGGCGAACGATGGCATCTTCGGGAGTATTCGCGTGAACAGTTCCCATACTTCCTTTGTGGCCAGTGTTCATAGCATTAATTAATTCTAATGCCTCACTGGACCTAACTTCTCCAACAATAATTCGATCTGGTCTTAGACGAAGTGCACTTTTAAGAATGTCTTTAATATTGACTTCACCTTTACCCATTTGATCAGCCTGGCGAGTTTCAAACCGAACAACATGTTCATAGTCGACCTGCAACTCGGATGAGTCTTCGATAACTAGGACGCGCTGACCTTTAGGAATCCGGGAACACAGCAACCCTAACAATGTCGTTTTTCCGGAACCAGTGCCACCGCTGACAATAATGTTTTTACCCAAGAACATACACAGGTCGATAAACATCCACGCATCACCAGAAATAGTTCCGTATTTTATATAATCTGCTGGCGAAATTTTGCTGGCCGTAAATTTGCGAATACTAATGACGGTTCCCTGCCGTGAAATGGGCGGCATAACCGCCGCAATTCGTGAACCACTTGCAGGATGTCCTTCGATAATCGGAAGGCGTGCATCCAGCCGTGGCTCGTCCTTACTAATGCGGCGACCAACTGATTGTGCAATGCTATTAATAGCTGCTTGTAAATTATCTTCGTCAGGAAATTTTGCAGCGGTTAACTCTAACTTTCCGTGGCGTTCTACAAAAATTTGATTGGGCCCATTGATGAGAACCTCAGAGACTTTAGGGTCATTCAAAAATTCTTCGACCGGAGCTAATGCTCGGGCGATAACTTCTTTGAAATTTGAGTTTTCTGAGGACATAAAGGCCTACTTTACTTTTCTGAAGCCATTTTTCGAACTGACGTATCTGGAACAACAACAAGTTTTCCTTGAACTCCCGTTTCCGGGCATTGATACGAAAATACCCCTTCAACTTTGGGCTCAATGACAAATGTTTTTAAGTTTCCAAAAAGTGTGTTGTGAGACTGCGTAAAGGAATCCATCAAGAAGCTCGTATTCTTTTCGCGCATATTCAAATTTACTACGTGGATCTTATAAGCTTCACCTTTTTTAACTTGCACGACATCCGGAACAAAACCAGCCTCAGTGTGCACAATCACGATGTCTCGGGACACGTCTACTGTACTGACCACATTTCTTAAGGCTTCTAAAATTTCGGCATCTGTCGATTTCTCAACCTTTTTTGTCGTTAGGTACGCGGCTGGCATCCGCTGATTTTCAATCCGTGTGGGATTTGTTTGACGGCGTGACAAGTCGATTTCCAAAGCATGGATTTTCACCTGCGCAAAAAAGAAAAATGAGAAAAGAAAACCTCTAGTGAAGCTCTTTACGATCTTGAAATTCACTGAATTCACGAGCAACCTCCAACGCGACGAAGTTTAAGGATTTTTCATCCATAGTATTAAATGTTTTAATTAGTTTTTCTTGGTTTCCTTGGCAGGCATTAACGGATTGGCAGACTTGATAGACGTGGTTAGGATCTTTAGCCATTTCGTCGTTGATGAGTTCCCAGTCCATACTTAAAACCGGATCGATTGCTCCGATGGTGTAAAGAGCGTCAAAAACAGCTTGTAAATTTCCCTGTATAAACATTTTGCCTCCGCAAGTTTCTTATCGGCGCCATCCATGACGCCTATGAAACTTTTCGGAGTATCTTTGAATTTGCTTGAGTCAAATTGAGACAAATAGGGACAAATTCACGAAATCGGCTAAAAACCAGACTTTGGTGTGAATTCACCGACTACTTTTTGTTTTTAATCGATTCACCTTTTTGATTTAAGAGTTGTTGTGCGACTCGGGAGGGTCCAGCTGTCCCCCGCATTAGACTGAGGTTTCTCTCTTGAACAGCAGTTTTTGAAAATTCGATTTCTGCCTTAGCAATACGCTCGATGACGCGGGTCTCAAAACCAGTGGTTCGATACTGCTTAACGAACTCTGGCTTCATTTCGGCAATTAGATTCTCCAGAATGAAACTTGCCGTTAACTGATCAGAAGAATGAGAATCACTGGATTTCATAATTCTAATACTTTTTTCCACTAGGCTATCCACAGCCGACTGCCAGGCATCATTGTCATCTAGCGGATTTTTAATTAACGAAATTGTTTTTTCGACTAAGCCATCCTCATCAGGTCTGCTGAGGCAAATTTCTAAGCCCTCCTGCAGTGGTTCCAGAGAGTTTGTTTTTTTGAATGCGTTTACTTTCTGCTGTAGCATTTCGGTCATCTGATCCAGATCAAGCAGTTTCAGCTTCCGGTACGATATTTCGATTTCCTGCGAGCGAGAGTTTCCACCCGATGACGCGCAACTGATAAGAAATAAACAACAACTACCCATAACTGCCGAGATAAATATTTTTTTGCTCATGGCCATACTGTACTCCAAGTTCAGTAGAAGTTTGAGATTAGACTGGTTACCCTGGACCTCAGACGGGTCATGTCGAGAACAAAAAAAGAATTTTCGTTTCGAAATAGCTGTGACACACTAATCGAGCTAAAGAATTAGAAACCAACCGGAGGAAAACTTGAAAACAAATCGTATTATCTCAACTTTGACTGTCATCACTGCCGCCACTTTGTTAGCTGCATGCGCGCCTACTGCAAAACAACTCAAGGAAGTTATTGAAAAAGATCCATCTATCGTTTTTGCTGCGATTGAAAAAGATCCAGCAAAGTTTATCGAAATCGTCAATAAAGCAGCTCAAGACGCACAAAAGGTCGGCGCTGAAAAAGCTCAAGAAGATGAAAAAAAATCTCGCCAAGCTGAATTTACGAATCCTCTAACACCAGCAGTTGAAGACGGCCGCGTTATCTTCGGCAACA
>JAYUTU010000129.1:0-5969 GCA_043754975.1 Bdellovibrionales bacterium
ACAGAATTTGCGACAAATGCAAAATCTTCGCTCGAGTTTTCAATTAGAGCATAAACAAGCACCAACAGTTCTGATTGTCGAGGATGACAGTGATGTGGCGCTTGCCACAGAGTCTATTTTTAAACAGTTAGGCTGTAAAACAATTGTTTCTGATGGTCATGATGGAGCCTCTCATAAGATGAGTTTTCAGGATGTCGATTTCATCGTACTGGATTGGATATTAGGTGATAACTTATCAGCTGATGAACTCGTGAAAAAATCAACTCGCATTATCGATGCTTTCAAGGATTTACGTGCACGCTTTCAAAATCAACATGCCAAAGTCATTACTTATTCAGCTCTGGATAAATCCAAAGTTCATTTGCCAGATAATGACTACTTTGATCACTTAGATCATTGGCAGAAACCAGTCAATTATAGCGAGCTTGCGCGGCGGGCTTCGGATATGTTAGTAGCTAATGGGTATTAGTTACATTTTTAATTTGAGGAGTTTTTGTAAATGCACCAAGCCAGTAACTACAAGGTACCACCCGAGCTAATGGACATCATTCCTGGTTACATTTCAAGACGTGATCAGGATATTTTATCATTAAAAGAATTTTTGAATCATGCAGATTTTAGCGAAATATCTATGGTGGGACACAAGCTCAAAGGCAATGGCGCAAGCTTTGGGTTTGACCGCATTTCAGAAATCGGAGCACAGATTATGGTTGCGTGCGAGAACAAAAGCGCTAGTGATGTTAAACAACTCATTATAGATTTTGAGACTGAAATCACATCTATCAAGAAAAATTTGCTTTAAATAACTAGTTTAAATTTACTCAACAAAGATTAAATTTTATAGATTTATTCCCCTTTTAGATAAAAAATTTTAGTTACACGGAAGAATTATTTTTCTGCAATTGCGATTTAAATTGCAAAACAAATTGCAGATTAACTAAGGGGGATTTATGGAAAGATATGCATCGGGTACGTACTCGTCGCCTATGGAAGAATACATGAAGTGGACAACGCCTTTCTGGAATAGCACGTTCTTTGATGAGCTGGATCTCTTTGAAGAGCATAAAGATATTCTAATTGTCGAAGACGATTCTGATACGATTAAACTGTTTAAGAAAATGTTTCGTAGTTCCGATGACACTGTTCGCATTAAGTCTCTGACGACTGCTGAAGAGGCCGCAAAGTATCTGAAGGACTTACGACAAAAAAATGTTGAAGGTCCTGATGCCGCGCTTATCGACTATAACCTATCCGGCAAGGACGGTTTGTATGTTTGCCATTTGCTGGATGCTTATTTTCCACAGACAAAAGTTATCCTGGTCTCCGCACTTGATGCTGGTGAGATCAAGGCAAAACTAAAAGAGCAGCAATTAGATATTGAATTTATGTCTAAACCTTTGGATCGTGGCCAAATACTGCACATTTTAAGACCGTGAGCTCATTGTGCTCATGGATTGTAGCAAAAAAAAAGCCTACTTTAAAAGTAGGCTTTTTTTTACTTTGAAATCCGTGGTTTTAAGTGCAGTAGCCACTAAAATAAGAACTCGTTTTCGCTATGACCTCTCGGCAGGTTCTATCATCCTGTGATAGCGCTGCTTTCTCTAATTGAGTGACTAACGCTTCTAAAGTTGGAAAGCCATAGGGACGGGCGATGCCTTTTATAGTGTGGCTAACTTTTGCAATAGAAACGTAATCGTGTGCTAAAATATAATTGGCTAAGTTTTGTAAATCCTTCTGGCGAGATTTGCAAAATCCAGGGACTAATTCATTGATGTCGGAATCAACTTCAACTTCAGTTCGTGATATTTCCATTGGCACTCCGTTTAAAGTAAGGCAGTGAGGTTGTTGTCGCATTTAAAGTCGGGGTCTTTTTCACAACTAATTCTTCCTTCTTCAGGTAGTACCCTTTGCCACGACGATTCTTAATCACGAGACCACCTGGAACAATTTTTTTACGTAAGTGGCAGACATGAGTATCAATATTTCGTTCGCTGAGATTAATCTTATCCCAAACAGTTTGCACGAGATGCTCACGATCTATTTCTTTGCCGTAATTTTTTACCAAGGTAAGTAAAATTTTAAATTCAATCGGAGTTAAATCAATGGCCACTGTTTCATCTTTACCAACTTTGGCACTCACTGCGTGAGTCTCGATGTTGATAATCAAATTAGCCAAGTTGATAGTGGATTGAAACTGTGGGCCGCTAGCAGCACGGCGCCGCAGAATAGCATCTATTCGTGCCAACAACTCACGAGGTTCGAAAGGTTTAACGACGTAGTCATCAGCTCCCGCAGCAAGTCCTTTGACCTTTTCATCAAGTTCTCCGTGTGCTGTCAGCACGACCACGGAAAATTTAGATTCCAAATTTAGTTTTTTAAGTTTGAAACACAATTCCAAACCATCTCCGTCAGGTAAGCTGCGGTCTAAAATAACGATGTCCCAGTCTTCGCTTTCGATGTAGTCCCATGCAGATTTTAAGTCAGAAGCCATCTTCACGTCATATGTTGGAACTAATGTGCGATTTAGCAAAAGCTGTGTATCCACATTATCTTCAATTACCAAAACCTTAGCCATATTTTTCCCTTCTGCGTCCGAGTTTTTCCCTACAATGACACGAACTTAAATTGTAAGTGTAAGGTAGATTTCTACATAGAGCATTGTTTAAGAATCCTAAAATGACAATTTTTTTACTCTTTTGTTAAGAAAAGATAATTTAGTAAATTTCAGATGAGATATACATGAATTGAGTGATTACCACTCAATTTCTTACTTTTTGTGTCTGGTTGGACCTAATCCTCATCAAAGCTAGATCAAGGTTTTTTCAAGATTGTGTCAAAATTGTATTTGTTAGTGAATGTGTTTAAGTTTCTCAACTTTTATAGTCCTTTTTGCCAACGGAAACTGCCGCAGATAGTTTTAATAAATTACAACACGTGCAAAGTTCGAGGGGGATATTTTCATGCAAAAAAGTAATTCTAATCCTGTTATTAAGACGAATATCAAGCCGCTGCTAACAAAAAAGTTATCTAAAAAATCAATTCTTAAAAAATCTGTTCCTGCAAAAGCGGATATCAATACGAATCTAGCAAAAGCTGTACAAACAGCGACTGTAAGGGCGAATAGCACGAAATCATGGATTCAGATGCGCGAGCTTCTGCATGTTATCAAAGCCGTGCGAAGCGGAGATTTTTCAGTTCGCATGTCGATCGATGAAGAAGGCATTGTTGCTGAAATTGGGGAAGTTCTTAACGATATCATTGAGTTGAATCAAACCATGGCCAGCGAATTTGTTCGCGTGCGAGACAAAGTGGGTCAAGAGGGTTTAATGATGGAGCGAGTATCCATCGGTGCTGTGAAGGGCTCTTGGGCCATCGGAGTTAATTCTGTGAATCTCTTGATTGGTGACCTCGTGCAACCAACAACTGAAGTTGCTCGGGTCATTACCTCAGTTGCTAAAGGGGATTTGTCGCAGAAAATGTCTTTAGAAATTGATGGCCGTACTATAAAGGGAGAATTTTTACGTATCGGTAACACCGTGAATGCCATGGTGGATCAGCTAAATTCTTTTGCTTCCGAAGTAACTCGGGTTGCAAAAGAGGTTGGTACCGAAGGGAAACTTGGAGGACAGGCCGAAGTCAAAGGGGCCTCTGGTATCTGGCGTGATCTCACAGATAATGTAAATGGTCTAGCGTCTAATTTAACGAATCAGGTTCGTAATATTGCAAAAGTAACAACAGCCGTAGCAAAAGGTGATTTGTCGCAGAAAATTACCGTCGATGCAAAAGGTGAAATCTTTGAGTTAAAAAATACGATCAACACAATGGTGGATCAGTTGCGATCGTTTGCTGCCGAAGTAACTCGCGTGGCAAAAGACGTGGGTAACGAAGGAAAGTTAGGCGGACAAGCCGACGTACGCGGAGTGAGTGGAACCTGGAAAGATTTAACAGATAATGTAAATGGTCTTGCAAATAATTTAACAGCCCAGGTTCGTAATATCGCAAAAGTAACGACCGCAGTTGCCAATGGGGATTTATCACAAAAAATTACTGTCGATGCGCGTGGAGAAATCTTGGAGCTAAAAAATACCATCAACGTGATGGTGGATCAGCTACGCTCATTCGCTGCTGAAGTAACTCGGGTGGCAAAAGAAGTGGGTACTGAAGGTCGCCTGGGTGGTCAGGCCGACGTTAAAGGTGTATCAGGAACGTGGAAAGACTTAACAGATAACGTCAATGGTCTAGCAAATAATTTAACGGCTCAGGTGCGTAATATCGCAAAAGTTACGACGGCAGTTGCCAATGGGGACTTGTCACAGAAAATCACTGTGGATGCCAAAGGTGAAATTTTAGAATTAAAACAAACTATTAATACGATGGTTGGAACTTTACGTTCGTTTGCTGCCGAAGTAACTCGCGTGGCGAAGGAAGTGGGTACCGAAGGAAAACTAGGCGGGCAAGCAGACGTTGAGGGCGTGAGTGGAACATGGAAAGATTTAACAGATAATGTGAACGGTCTTGCAGGAAACTTAACAGCCCAAGTTCGTAATATTGCAAAAGTGACAACAGCTGTGGCCAAAGGTGATTTATCACAAAAAATCACAGTCGATGCCAAAGGTGAAATTTTAGAATTAAAAAACACCATCAATACAATGGTGGATCAATTAAATTCATTTTCAGCAGAGGTAACTCGGGTTGCAAAAGAAGTGGGTACAGAAGGAAAACTGGGTGGACAAGCAGAAGTTAAAGGCGTTTCCGGCACATGGAAAACTTTAACGGATAACGTGAATGGACTAGCTGGTAACTTGACCGCACAGGTGCGTAATATCGCAAAAGTGACAACAGCTGTGGCCAAGGGTGATTTATCACAAAAAATCACAGTCGATGCCAAAGGTGAAATTTTAGAGTTAAAGAATACCATTAACACGATGGTGGATCAGTTAAATTCATTTGCAGCGGAAGTGACGCGTGTTGCAAAGGAAGTTGGTACAGAAGGAAAACTTGGGGGACAAGCAGAAGTTAAAGGCGTATCTGGTACGTGGAAAGATTTAACAGATAACGTGAATGGCCTTGCGTCTAATTTAACAAACCAAGTTCGTAACATTGCTAAAGTAACAACTGCAGTGGCACAGGGTGATTTATCACAAAAAATCACAGTGGATGCCCGCGGAGAAATCTTTGAATTAAAAAATACAATCAATGTCATGGTGGATCAGCTTTCATCATTTGCTGCCGAAGTAACTCGAGTGGCAAAAGAAGTGGGTACGGAAGGAAGGCTTGGCGGACAAGCAGATGTTCGTGGAGTCAGTGGCACGTGGAAAGATTTAACAGATAACGTCAATGGATTAGCAAATAATTTAACAGCTCAAGTGCGTAATATTGCAAAAGTGACGACTGCCGTTGCCAATGGTGATTTATCACAGAAAATCACAGTGGATGCGCGTGGTGAGATTCTCGAGTTAAAAGACACGATCAATACGATGGTGGGAACGCTTCGCTCTTTTTCAGCAGAGGTGACTCGGGTCGCAAAAGAGGTCGGTACGGAAGGAAAACTGGGCGGGCAGGCAGACGTTGAGGGCGTGAGTGGAACATGGAAAGATTTAACAGATAATGTTAATGGACTAGCTTCAAATTTAACGAATCAAGTTCGTAATATTGCAAAAGTAACAACTGCAGTTGCCAAAGGGGATCTATCACAAAAAATCACGGTCGATGCGCGTGGTGAGATTCTCGAGTTAAAAAATACCATCAACACCATGGTGGATCAGTTAAACTCATTCGCTGCCGAGGTAACTCGTGTGGCCAAAGAAGTGGGTACTGAAGGAAAGCTTGGCGGGCAAGCCGAAGTTAAAGGCGTGTCGGGCACCTGGAAAAATTTAACGGATAACGTAAATTTCATGGCGTCTAATTTAACGACGCAAGTGCGCGGGATTGTTAAAGTCGTCACAGCAGTAGCCAACGGTGATTTGAAT
>JAYUTU010000130.1:0-5957 GCA_043754975.1 Bdellovibrionales bacterium
ACTTTCAAAGGATGGCCTAATGCTCTTTAGTTTGCTTTTTTGAGTGGGAAAGTTCCGTCAAGCACCACATATCGCTGACTAGGTGACGTGCCATTGTGAGAGGCATCGTCAGTTCCAAACAGTAAATCGCCGATCTGCTGCCCCATAATCGAAATTTTACTTTTTCTATAAAAGCTATATTCTATAGTGCCGGCACTGGGCATTACCGATCCATCGCACGTCCGACCTAATAGGCTTTTCGCAACATTAATTTGCCAGTCGCTAAAGCCACAATAAGAGTTTGTATTGTATGTACTAACAAGAGTCGAGCTTTTTGCTGTGGCTAGATAGCCCGATAAAGTAGAATCAATGTCCATACCTTCCTCGGCCGTTGTTGATTTGTAGTTTGAAGTAAAATAAGTACCCGTTAAGTTAATTGCGACCAGCGGAACTGTGCAAACTGAATCGGAATAAATAGTTGCAGTTTGATCAAAAGTTGAGTTTGTATAAACTTGATCCATTTTTACATATCCGGAGGCGCTCGAATACTTACAAACCTCTCTGAGACTCCACGTTCCTATTAAAATATTATCGCTTGCAGATCCATCTTCGATTTTCTTCATACAAGAAAACAAGTTAGCCAGAATTAAAATAGATAAAAGTATTCTCATAAAACACATATCGGTTGGGTTTGAACTAAACTTAACTAAGTGCCCACAGTTGCATTGTATGTGCCCTGTAGGTGACTTTGTATAACTTTTAAAAAACGTAGAAAAAAATTTTGTGAACAGATCTCAGCAAAAATAAAAAGCCGCCATAGGTGCGGTTTTCAAAGTAACATTAATTTTCACAAGGAAGGGCTATCAGAGCCAATTTCTTATCGTGGTTTTACATAATATCTTAGGTTCTTAAAATCGAAATACCAGTTGAAGCTCAATATAAAATCATTCCCTAAAATGGCATCAAGATCCTCAGTTTCTTGACTGATAAGGCCAAGCTTGTGCTCAAGAACGTAGTTCGCAGTGTAAGGACAGTATTTAGAAGCTATACAAATAGGTTCTGAAAGTTGATAAAAATTTTGTTTTCCTTTCATTCCGTGAGCATCTTTGTCTTCGCTAGTATCGAGAAGTTTAAAAAATTTTGAATGGGCTTCGATAAATCCTGTACTAAAAGCAGATATAGAAGCGTGCGTGTCCCATACTGCTTTTATTTTAATTCCCTCGATCGTTACATTGATGGTAATAAAGCGCTCGTCTTCAAGAATAGAATCGAATTCCTTAAATTGATATGAGGTCAATTCATTTGAGGTAGGTTCAAGAATGAGTTTTGCAAGGTTATTTTCATCTGTCCCAAAATCAAAAACAAAATTTGTACCTATCAAAATATCTGATCCAATTACTGCGAGGTACTCCGGTAAATCGTGAAAAGAATTGCTTCTTGTTGCAGGAAAGTTTTTTCTAACAAAGTCAAAACCTAAAGTCAGCTTTGGAACTTCAACCGTAGTTTCTATTCGTTCGCCATACATTGAAATGACTTTCGCTTTGTAGAGCGCTTTAAACTGAGAAGTTTCAGGGACTTCAGCAACTTGAGATCCATCTAAACCAGTATCTAGAATGCAATGACCACTTTTTGAACCAATCGCGCAAGGAATAGCGAAAAATGGTCTTCCACTTTCCTTCGTCGATGAAAAATAGAGTGGCAACGCGTAACTCTTGTGTTTTAGCGATTCAGAAGCGAAGTGGGCGCATCCCGTTGAAAAGAAAGCTAAGGCTACAACGATCTTGTTCACATCTTAATGCTAATTCGCTGGTTTTGGTATGGCAAGAAAAGGAATCAATCGCGGCAGGTTATCGGGTTCGTTTAAGCGCAAATTTATACCATCTGACTGATTTTTTAGAATTAACGGCCTCTGACAATAAGGCTCATATTCCTGAACGAATCAGGTAAGATCTCATTCTCACCTAAGGTTACTTAATTGGCAGAAGCAAAGCTTGCCCCCAGCTTTTTGATTGCGATGCCTTCAGAAGCTGTAGCTGAGCGATCTGCACTTTCGCGACGATTCTTGGAAGGTGTCCCGTCGAAGCGGCGAGTATTACCAGTACCGCAATTACATCCAATAATTTATTTATTCCCATGTTTCCTCCGTTACTTATTCGTTTGGCGTTTGATAATGAATCCCACGGTCGGCTGACTCCAAAGATCCGCCTTTCGAGGTTTGATTTTTTGGTTATTGAGTTTGCGAGCGATGGCTCCTTGAGAAAGGCCTTGTTGCCACCACTTGATGATGAGCTGGACGACAGCCATTTCCTTCGGGTCTTCATGGAGCACGCCATTGACCAGTGTGAACCCATAGGAAGCATTTTTAATGGCTATGGATTTGGACTTTACCGGGCCGTCTAATTGGTCATTCGAATGTGCCCGCAAATCTACACCGCTTTCCACGAGTGTCTTTCGAACGTAGGTTTTAGAGCGATGGACCTGACGCGCTACCGCTTGTAAAGACAGTCCAGACTGATATAAATGAACAGCTTTCTGAGAAATACTGCTAGGGTTAAATCGGAAAACATCAATACTATCATGCGGTTGTGCTGGGTGGTATATTGACGGTAAACCGCAACCAATTTTGGACATATGAGATATGTTCAACTCATCGAAATCACAAGCTAAAATCAAGCATAAGAATTAAAATGTAGAACTTAAATGTCCAAAGTCCAAATATGGCATTTCCACCATCACAATTAACAAAAATAAAATAGGATCACATCATACTTCAGTCACTTAGCCTAAACCCAAAGGGTCAGGCAGAACCACATTCCACTAAAGCACCAACCCAACATAACCAATTAGAAAAAGACATCTTACATATCTTACGCCAGTCGAGATTTGAGAATCTTAGCCAAATTTATAAGAACTTTTACGCGCAATCAAACTGTCCTAGTGAAGTTTTAAATTTATTCGCTACGGGTAGGGAAGTGAAAGCAGCAGCAGACGAGAACGAACAATAAAAGTGTAACTTAGATTTAGCTTGAGGTTACATTTACGATTACCAATTGAATGGCGATCTATTTAGGAAAATTGCTAAGATGTTCGTGGATGATCTTCCAGTCGTCAGTATCTTTTCGTAAGCACGATGTGCCACGACCTTTTCCTTCGCGAAGCTGGCCGTCGATAAGGCCCTTCCAATGATATGTGTACGTGCATACGGCGGCATTATCAGACTCTGAAATCCATTCCATTTCAGATATCGAGTAGACTTCTTCTTTGATCATATTCCATGTTTTCAAAAAAGCATTTCGACTTTGTTCCTGTCCTACATAAGTCCCGCTTGTAAACCAGAATTTACAATCATTTGATATCAGCGGAGCAATAAGATCAAAATCATGCTTATTGATTTCAACTTCATACTTTTTCATTAGATTTTGTGCTGACATATTTTATTTAGTCCACTTTGAAAGTACTGTGGTGATTTCTTCAATCAGCTCTGGATGAATTATCATTTTCTCATCTTTTAGGCCACCTTTGAAAGTTTCGACACTCGATTTTTTAGAATCGGCTTTAAGTAAGAAATGATCCAGCCCGTTTAATATTTTATTTGAAAATTTATTTTTCTTTGAAAGCAACATTTCTATTGCGCCACCATCATTTTCACTCGAAATAACCCAATCGCTTGTTCCGTGTATTGCAAAGATATTACAGTTTAACTGAGCAAGTGTTTGCAAAGGATCTAAGTTTGCAATTTCAGACCAAAACTCTTGGCTTTGACCATATAAATAAATTTTATCTTTTTTTACTTCGCAATCCGACGGGAATTCGCGACAAAATAATGTAGGCTGATTGATAAGTTGATTGGCTTTTTTCACATTTTTTAGCTCTGTATCCAATGCGTCCCCTGAAAGCCCTCTTCTAGAACAGCTGAATTATTCGTTCTTCCTAAGTTTGCATGAATATACGAAATGGATATTTTCCATTTCGCTTGTTTGAAACTATGCTCGGCGGCCAAAGTACTTTGAACAAACAATAAAATCGTAAAAAGACAAAATAAAACCCAAGCGCTATTAAGCGTTTTTTTCATAATAACCACTCCAAATTTCTTAAATTAATTTACAACATCAAATCGACAAGCACCCGCAGATTGAACTGAATCGGGAACTCCTGCGTTTTCAGCAATTTGCATCAAAGTAGCCGCAGTTTCATTGTACTTCGAAAGCAATTTAAACTGAGCACACATGACTTGTTGACCAGATGAATCAGTCACAGATTCGTAATTTGAAAGTAGACCCAAATTGAAAAGACTGTCAATTTCTGCATAAATCAATTTGCGGGTCTCCCAGTTTAGAGCATTTTCATACACAAGTATGGCCGAGTTTGTTTTGCCACCAGAAACAACGGCGCCACCAGCGAAAGCCTGTGATCCCATTAACAACAATGACACTAATACTAACTTCATAAATTCTCCTTGTTTGTTTTTTTGTTTGTTATTCTAAAAAATTGAATTGAAAGGTTATAGACTTCAGTCTTTTTTTTACCCTGTGAAGCTTCTTCGCAAAAGTGTTCGCGAAACTGTTGTATTTTCTTTTTAAATTCGCCAATTTGACTGGCATCGATTGAAAAAACCGTCGAAGAAAAATCGCGTTCAGTGATCGTTTGGTTTTCTAAAGCTTGAGACGCTTTTTTCATCATCTGTTGTAAATGAAAACGGATTGTTCGGGACGGAACATCATCAGTTTTAATAAATTCTTGATTGGGTTTATAAAAGTCGTCCGTTTTTTTTAACAAGCTAATCAACGCTAACTGTTTCAGTGCTTGTTCAACTTCTTGCTTAGATAGATCAAGTTTTGTTGCCATCCATAAGGCAGAGGGCTGAAAATCTTTAAGTTCAAACAATTGAAGCAGTGATAAATAAAACCATTCATTAACAAGTGAAAAATTGGGTTCATTTAATGTCTGAAACTTTCTTTTTTCGATTAATTTAGCCAACGCTTCTTGCGATTTTTTTCTTTGCTTTAGCTCACGCGAATGAAGAGCAATCGCTGAATGTTGAAATGCATCGGCTTCGGTCTCTGAAAGCTCTAGGATCGCTGCGATTCTTTGAGCGGACTTCAGTGATATGCCTTTTATACCTTTCATGACAGAGCTCAGCTGAGGGGCTGCAAGCCCAAGATCCCTGGCAAAAGCTCTTAACGAATAAGCTGCATTCACCTTTTTTCGGCGAGCAAGCTCGGTGATAAGAATATTTCTGTAACTTAAATCCATGATTGGTTTATCCCATACAATTGGATAAAACTAAAGAGGCTCAGTTAACAAAGTGTTAGCTGGTGTTTTCTAAGGTGTGATTTCATAAAAAAACTGTGGTTCGCTTATTTGCAGCTGATGTCACGAACAAAAAAGACATCCTTTAGGAGACTTGCGTCCTCGAGCGTGCAAATGTATTCAGTATTCTTGTTCAGTGCGCGGATGGATTGTGCTGCTTCTCTGGTTACCGGGACAAGTCTGACCGTGACCTTTCCTGCTTCAAACCCGGTAGATTCGTAAGTGTAACCCCAAGCTCCGTTAAAATATTTAATCGTCACTTGTTCATTCACTCCGCGCTCGGCGGCAACTGCATAAACTGTGATCAGCATGCTCATAACTGTAAATATCAGGACCTTCATTGCCTATCTCCTTCGAAATGATCGAGAACCGATCAATGTTTAATTACCTATCTAACCCATCTGAATAGTAGATACAAAAATGGTGCCGACGCTCAATACGTACGAACGACGTTTCGCCGGCGCTGACTTTCTGCTCGATATTGTCTAGAAAACCAATCGTTTTCGGCAGGTTATCGGGTTCGTTTAATCACAAATTTATTCGATCTGACCGATTTTTTAGAAGTAACGACCACCGACAAAAAGTCAGAGTAACCCGAACAGTTCAGGAAGGGTAGCCTTTGTAGGGTGGGTCGCTTCGAACTTTAAAAATAAAAAAGCTACCGCCCA
>JAYUTU010000131.1:0-2734 GCA_043754975.1 Bdellovibrionales bacterium
CGGGAACGTAAACGGAAGTCGCCGTAATCTCGAAAGCCGGAGTCTGAATTTTTTTTAAGCTCATAGAATAAAAATCTCATCAAATGGGTAGCTTTTCAAGAGTAAAAAAAAGCGGGTAGTGATCCGATGGTAACTGAAACTTTGCATCCAGTGTGGTTGGCGGATCCATAGCAAGCCCGAATTTGTCTTTATACAAATAGACGCCATCGGTATCGAGGCTCAAGTGCGACCATATTTTTTTCGGGATAAAACAGAAATCGATCTGCTTGCCATCAACTTTTCCACCGTTTTTAATTTGATAAAATGTGGAGCGTTTTTCAACACTTAGGCCTGCGACTTCAAATACGTCTTGAAGATCCGTTTGTTTATAAATGGGCAGAAATTCAGGATCTGTTTGTAGCTTGCCGGCAAAGCCATTGAGATCTCCGCAGAATAAAACTGCAGCTTGTGGAAACTGCTGCGTGAGTTCGGTGTAAATCTCGATAGCTGTTTTTAGTTCAGCAGTACGGCGTTCAATACCGCCGGGATCAATCCGCTCGGGGTCCAAGCGGGATTTTAGATGTGTTAGCAAAATTATCATAAACGGTTTTTCACGATTACTGCTAAACAAGCGCAGCTCTACACAGTCCCTAGAAAACGTGTGGGAAGGGGCCTTTATTTTAAAGCCATGGACCTGTGAGGTGATTTCGTGAGGATACAAGAAATTAAGTGCGCGGGTTTTGTTACTAACAACATCAAAAAAATACGGAAGATTCTTTTTAATAAGATAGCCAACGTCAATATTTCTATTGGAGTTTCCCTCTAGCAGAACACACGAGAAAGCATTTCCTAGGAATAATTTATTAAAATTTTGTAACGATTCAAGACCACCGACTTCGCAAAACATCATCACATCGGGTTTTTTCTCCTCGATGATTGCAGCAATCTGCAAGCACTTGGCCAGGGGCTTATTGTCGTAGATGGAAGTGGATAGTTTTTGCCACTCGGGCTCTGGCAGCTTTTTGAAATTTTCAGGAATAGGGTGATCGAACATCAGAAATAGATTCTCGACGTTGTATAGACCAAGCTTGATGTTCACAGTTGCATAATCTGTCATGTCTAAGGCAGGATAATAGTTCTTACTGTGAGGTCAATATATGAGTATTCAATCTGTGACACAACCTTTGCTAAAATTCGAACTGAAACTAACAGACACTCCCCAGGGTATTGTCTACGTTTTAGGATCAACAAACAAAACTCAGTTGCAAAAAGAGTTTAAGCAGATTTTAGAAACCCATGCCCAAAATTTTCAACTGCAAAAGCTGCTGGCTACGGATAAACGAACACTTCATTTCATCGGACACAGTGGGCCTGTTTGGATTTTAAAAAATGCTGAAATCAAAAAAGGCCAGCATTATGGCCTACTCGATGAATCCGTGTACAGTTGGTTTCGTGACCAAGCAGGAACGGTGCTTAGTTCTGCTAAAAATCAAAATATAGAAAATTTGCAAGTTTATTTTAGTCAGTGCAAATCAGCAGATATCCCACGGGCATTTATCATCGGCTCAGAACTAGCTGCCTATAATTTTTTTCAAATTTATTCTGCAAAAAAGACAACCTACCCAACGCTGTTTTTAAAGTCCGACGCCACAAAGCTTTCACAGGCAGTCGTTGGCAGTGCGCAGCTAGAATCTGTAGCCATTCAAGTGGCTCGGCATTTAGTGAACCTTCCCCCAAATGAAATGAATCCGCAAACCATGTCTGATTTCGTGACTAAAAAAATGAAATTTCCAAATACTAAAATCACCGTTTGGGATGAGAACAAGTTAGCCTTGGAAAAAATGGGTCTGCTGCTAGCAACTGGAGCTGGGTCGAAAACGCCACCCAAGATGATACATTTAAAATACCGACCCAAAAAATCCTCAGCAAAAAAACCAATCGCCTTTGTCGGGAAAGGCATTACCTTTGATACCGGTGGTTTAGATATAAAGCCCTCGTCAGGAATGCGACTTATGAAAAAAGACATGGGCGGCTCGGCCGCAGTTCTTGCAATTGCGTATTGGGTCGCAAATTCTAATTTTAACAGACCGTGTGATTTTTATTTAGCTATGGCTGAAAATTCTGTGGACTCTCAGTCGATGCGGCCGAGTGATTTGTACACGTCGCGCGCGGGCTACGTAGTTGAAATTGATAATACCGATGCCGAAGGACGCCTCGTGCTAGCAGACGTCATGGATGTGGCAGTCACACAAAAAGGTAAAGACGAGCCAGAAATTTTAATTGATATAGCAACCTTGACTGGTGCCATCAAAGTTGCGCTCGGTGCTGATGTTGCTGGAATTTTTTCCAACACGGATCAACTTGCAGAACAAATTTGTAATGCTGGTCAGCAGGCTGGAGATCCGGCCTGGAGAATTCCACTTGTTGGAAAATACTTTGCTGCATTAAATTCTAATTTTGCTGATTTTAAAAATTCTGCAGATGGTTTTGGCGGTGCAATCACTGCTGCTTTGTTTTTAGAAAAATTCACTGCAGGAAAAAAATGGGCCCATTTAGATATTTATGCCTGGACTGATAAAACCACCGGAGCCCTGTCACAGGCCGGCGGAAGTGGCCAGCCTGTGCAGATGCTGATTCAGTGGTTAAAGTCTAACACTTAGCGCGTAGATGGCATTGCCTGCAGCAACTGCGTGTAAAATGCCTTGGGTTTAATAATCCCTGTTAAGTACGCAGTCAGCGTTTCTGCTGACATTTC
>JAYUTU010000132.1:0-5950 GCA_043754975.1 Bdellovibrionales bacterium
AAACTTCGACGAATGCGGCGCTTGTGCCAGTGGGAAATATTTCTGTTGCTGGTACAGCACCAAATTGCACTGTGACAATGACTCCGACTTTAAATCAAAACGGAAGCTCAAATGTTGAGTTAACAGTGACAGATGGTTTATTAACGGCAGCGAGCGCTTTCGTGCTTAATGTAACTGCGGTAAACGATGCTCCCGTAATTTCGGCAATTGCAAATCAGTCAGTGAACGAAGAGACTAGTACGGCTGCTTTGGCGTTTACAGTTTCAGATGTCGACAACACGCTGAACTGCGGAGCAGCAGTTTCTGCCACGTCTTCGAACGCTGTGTTAGTGCCAACTGCAAATATTGTTTTTGCAGGAACAGCTCCGAATTGTACAGTGACTGTAACGCCGGCTGCAAATCAGACAGGGACTACAAATATTTCTGTGATCGTTACAGACGGCGCCCTAGCTGCTAATAGCCCGTTTGTCTTAACTGTAATTCCAGTCAATGATCCACCGGTCATTTCAGCAATTGCAGACCAAACCACAAATGAAGACACAGCAACTGCAGCTGTAGCATTTACGATTACAGATCCAGACAGTACCTTAGCGTGTAGTGCAGTAAACCTAAGTGCCACATCATCTAACGGAACGATGCTACCAGCTGCAAATATTGTTTTCGCTGGAACAGCGCCAAATTGTACAGTGACAATGTCTCCGGCTTTAAATCAAAATGGACTAGCAAATATTGTAGTAACAGTTTCAGATGGTTCATTAACAGCTACAAGCTCTTACAGTTTAACAGTGATTGCGGTGAATGATGCGCCAGTGATCTCTGCAATTGCAAATCAGACAACTGTAGAAGACAGTGTCAGCAGCGTAGCATTCACAATCACAGATGTCGACAGTGTTTTAATTTGTACGACTGCAAACTTGAGTGCCACATCATCCGACACGGCTCTTGTTCCGGTCAGTAATATAGTTTTCAGCGGAACAGCTCCAAACTGTGTGGCGGATTTAACTCCTGGGTTAAATCTAAGTGGTGCTTCAAATATTGTGTTCACAGTTGTCGATAACGGCACGCCAAATCTGCAGGCGACCAGCGCATTTTCATTAACAGTAACGCCCGAAGATGACCAACCGGTTATGTCTGCTATCAGTAATTCAACAATTCTAGAAGATGGATCACTTGTCAAAAACTTTACGATTACGGATGTCGACAGCACATTAAATTGTGTCACGTCGATGACAGCTTCCTCATCGAATTTAGTCGTAATACCTGATGCCAACATTGTATTTACAGGCACTGCACCGAACTGTACCGCTACGATCACTCCAGCAGCAAATCGATTTGGTGTTGTAGATATTCTGTTTACGGTATCTGATGGCGCATCTATCAGTAACAGATTTTTCACTGTGACGATTACGTCTGTAAACGATGTTCCAGTAATTTCTGCTATCACAGATCGTACAACAGCTGAAGATGTAGCAACAACTGCAATCGCATTTACAATTTCCGATGTAGAAACTGCTGTGAGCTGTACAACATCAATGACAATGACCTCTACAAATACAGCAGTAGTTGCCACGGCAAATGTTGTTTTTAGTGGAACAGCTCCAAACTGTAATGCCGTTATTACTCCTACGGCAAATGGAAATGGGACTTCTAATATTGCACTTGTTGTGAGTGACGGATTAGCTAGCGCGAACTCACCATTTGTTTTGACAGTAACAGCAGTTAATGATGCACCTGTAGTTTCAGCAGTTGCAAATCAAACTACAAATGAAGATACAGCTACAGCAGCAATTGCAGTCACAGTTTCTGATGTGGATAGCACGCTGACATGCGGAGCGTCTGTCACAGCGAGCTCTTCAAATACGACACTTTTACCGCTGGCAAATATTACGATTGCGGGAACAGTGCCTAACTGTACAGTGACTATGACGCCAGCACTAAATCAAAACGGAAGTTCGAATATAGTGTTAACAGCTAGTGACGGTGTTTTATCAGCGACAAGCGCCTACAGTTTAACAGTAACACCAGTTAATGATGCTCCAGTGATTTCAACGATCGTAAATCAGACAACCAATGAAGATGTTGCAGCAGCAGGAGTTGCATTTACAATTTCTGATGTTGATAATACACTTACGTGTGCAGCCTCTGTCACAGCGAGTTCTTCGAACACAACACTTTTGCCAGTAGCTAATATTACTTTTGCAGGAACAGCACCGAATTGCACCGTGACGCTGACGCCAGCGCTTGATCAGAATGGTTCAGTTAATGTTGTGTTAACGGCATCGGACGGGGGGCTAAGTGCAACGAGTCCATTTAGTTTAACAGTCACGGCAGTTAATGATGCGCCAGTGCTTTCCGTAATTACAGATCAAACCCTAAGATCGGATAGCACAGTCGGTTTAGCCTACACAATTACAGACGTAGATAGCAGCGTAAGCTGTGTTTCCAGCATCACCGCCACGTCTGGAACAACAACAATTATAGCCAACGCTGATTTAGCGAAAAGCGGCACGGCTCCTAACTGTACATTGACGATCACTCCGTCATTAAATTCTGCTGGAACGTCGATAATTACAATTACCGGCAGTGATGGTGCAGCTAGTTCAAATTCAGCTTTTAATTTAACTCTTGTTAGTGTCACCAGTGTTGCGGCATCTCCAACGCCATTTAGTCTTGTCAATACAGGTGATAATGAGCAGTTGACAGCAATAGCAACGTATTCAAATGGAACATCGGGCACCGTGACTGTAAATCCGAATGCAAATTGGTCTTCAAGTGCTGCAGCAATTGCATCAGTAAATAACACCACGTCAAAAGGTTTAGTGACCGCAGTGACAGGATCTGGAAATGTTAACATCACAGTATCCCACAAAGGACAAACTGCTGTTGCTGCAGGAACTGTCTACGTGATGACTGGAATTACTGTTTCAAAATCTGTTATTTCAGGTGGAATTAATTCAAAAACTGCAGTGACAGCTCAAGCTATTTTAAATCCGTCAGGAACAACTGACATTACAAATGTAACAACTTGGACAACTTCAAACGCAGGTGTTGCTACAGTTTCCGGTGGGTTAATTTCCTTGGTCGCTGCGGGCTCGGCAACTATTACGGCATCTTACTCGGGCTTCTCACAAACTGTCAGCGTAACAGTACAAAATAAAACATTAAGCTCGATTGCAGTCACTCCTAACACGGCTTCTTTTGCAGTAAATGCAACTAGAAACTTCGTTGCAACTGCAACCTATTCGGATGCATCAACTGAAAATGTGACTGTAGCAGCGACGTGGTCTTCAGCTAATAGTGGAATCGTAACGATTTCTAATGTGGAATCTTTTAACGGAATTGCGACTGGAATTGCAACTGGAATTGCAACTGGTAGTGCGACTGTGACAGCAACTATCGGAGCCATTTCAGGAAGCGCTACAGTTACTGTTAATGCGGCAACTTTAACTTCGATAGCAGTGACTCCGGCAATAGCATTGGTTCCGACCAGTGCAAAACTGAAATACACAGCGATCGGCACTTTTAGTGATGCATCGACTTCGGATATTACAGAGCAAGTGACTTGGTCTTCATCTGATTTAACTGCGGCAACAATCAGTAACTCATTGGGAACGCGCGGCCTGGCCACTACGTTGGCATTCGCAGGTTACAAAGGGTCAACTATTTCAGCGACCCTGAATGCGGTCTCAGGATCGACATTACTCAGTGTCAATGCCGCGACAATTTCTTCGATCTTAATTACTCCGTCAATTACTTTAGCAACGGGTGCTACCTATAATTTGCGGGCTTGGGCCAATTTATCTGATGGCGGCTCACTCGATATAACCGATCATGCAGTATGGACTAGTGCAACACCAGCTGCAGTGACTGTTTCGAATGGTACTGCGAGCAAGGGTCTTGTGACGGCATTTGATTTGGGTTCATCAGTTATATCAGCTGCATTTGGTGGAGCTTCTGGCACTCGCTCAGTCACTGTGGCGGGTGCTACTACCGTCACAGAAGTTGGTATGGGACTGACTGCCGAATATTTTATTTGGTCTGGGCTAACACCTGTGGCAGATCCATTTTTAGCTGCTAATAAACGCGGTCAGCGCATTGATGCTAATGTTAATTTTGCAATTGGTGGCAGTGGAACTTCGCCGATCGGAGTTACAACGATGTATTCTGGCCGCTGGACAGGGTTTTACAAAGCGACTAGCCCAACTAATTTCTTCTGTACATTCTCTGCCGATGGCGTTCGCCTTTACATCAACGGAGCCTTAGTCATTAATAATTGGGGTGATCACGGCCCAACATATGACTGTACGGCTAATATTCCACTAACTATTGGAACTAAATATTCCGTCGAGATGCATTACTACGAAGGCGGCGGAAATTCGCAGTACCATTTGTTACATTCGGCACTCAGCGCTGCAGATGCATCAAGCACGACAAAAGCAATTCCACAAGCAGATCTCTATCCGCAATAAATTTTCTACCACAAATAATTCAGCACTGTGCGGAAGCTAATGCCTGAGTCAGGTAGTACCTCAGCACGTTGGTGCCTGAGTGAGTGTTGGGTACAGCATTACTTTGTAGTGAACCTGTAACGGACGGGCTGCAACGAACTGAGTATGAGCTTGTAATATATCGACTTAGGTCAAGTGATTGCATGCTGGTCTTCTGTTACTCTATGACTGTTATGAAACGGTTTTCATTTTTAGTAACACTAATTATTTTTAAATTTGCAGAAGCAAAATCTTCTGATTATAAAAATTTATCTTTCTTAGATGAAAATATAAAAGTAGGTGTCGGCTTAACGTACTCAAAGATGGAGGCCAGCTCAGAAGTTGGCAACTATTTTTTGTTATCACAAGCGAATCCGCGCCTAGAAATACAGTACGATACACCCAAAATAGACCAGTTCGCTCAGCGCTATGCATTTCACCTCGAGCAATTATTATATCGTCCGGAAAACGCTACTCTAGGTTTGAAATATAAAACCGAATTTTACAGCTATGGAATTGCCTGGAGACCGCGGTGGATAAGTGATGGCGAAGGGTTCGCTTACGGTTTTAAATTGGGTGCGAAGTCTTCAGCTGTGATTTCAGAAAATCCTGATCCATTTAATATCAACGGGGATATCGCGACTCGTTACTCTGGTGAAATTGGTGTGAGTGCTGTTTGGTTCGGTCAAACAGTTGCTAAGCTTCCCTTGTCTATCGATTTCGAACTTCTTTATAGCGGAACGCTAGCACACAATTCAGTAGTTGGTTACAAAGACGGAATTGCCTACCGGTTTGGAATTGAATTCGACTTCGGAAAAAGAAGTTTACTTTCCAACTGGAATGTTCGTGGATTGTATAGTTATGAAGATGTCAAAACTGATTTTCGAAATTTTGTAGATAAAGAAATTGGCTTTATGATAAACAAAGTTTTCTATTTTTAAAATAAATATGCCAACACAACGCTTGGAAAAGTATCGTGAACATTTTTTTCAACGGCTAAAGAGTTTCCTCGGTCGGATTTATACTTTATTTTACGAGACGAAATTTTAGCTCCCAAATGAACTTGATTTCCTAAATGTTCGATATATCCGACATCTGCTTGAAATCCCTCGCCGTTTGTCCACCGGCCAAGCTTTGCCAAAATATCATAAATGACAAACACAAAAAAACCTTCGTCAGAATAGTAACCGGCCATGGGACCGTAGGCCTGACCACTTTGTGATTCATTTTCATTGCGTGCTTCAATGAGATACCGAAATCCAAACGTAGGCCCCCCACGGACAAGATACAAAACTTCAAAGCTAAGCTTATTTCCATAGTATTCAGTATCTGCTGCCGTGGTCCCATCAACAACAGTCGCACTCAACTGCGCCATCACCGAATACATCCGCGGCGCCATTGAAGCCAACCCAACACCCGGCACCAAAACCAAAATCCCAAAAAGGTACCTGCTCACTTTTCGT
>JAYUTU010000133.1:0-5943 GCA_043754975.1 Bdellovibrionales bacterium
TAGTTAAACGACTCATCGTTAACACATGCTTTGGCTCTTAGGATTTGTTCTTTTATGTGGTTGTCTGCAACCAACCAGTACACACGAATTACCTGTCGTGCATGTTTATAGAACTGCATTGTACTTTCATATCTCGACATACGCTTAGTTGAAAGCTCCACTTCAAAAGCAAGCGTCCATTGTTTTTTATCACCGATAATTCGGGTGTAGCCATCTGGCCTATGTTCTTTTGATTTAGGAACCCAGTCAGGGTAGTCACTAACGTCAAATCGTCGCATCTCTTGCTCAGTCCAAAACAAAACCTGCGGACTTTGAAAACTGACCCATTCGCCTAAGTGAAACGCCTGCACAAGTCTATCGTGGTTATGATTTTCTGATAAAAAGCCATCTTCTGCTAAATCTTCTAAATTTTTCTTTATAACGTAAAAGCCTTTACTCGTTAAAAACCAAACATAGAACTGGTCCTGCCAATCAAACTGGCTTGTGATAAATCCAGAACGCTCGAGCTTATCTAAAATTTTATACGTTGAGTACTGCGATGAAATTTTATTAATCGCCTCGTGCACTGAAGCCGTTGAGGATACTTTCCAACGCCATAGGTATTTTAGAATTTGCGAATCACGTTCAGTTAAGTACTCTGATCTTCCAAGTTTTCGTGGTTTTGGTTTTTTGAAGTCAGTATTTGTGTAAGGCTGTTTTTCATGTGTCATGGGTAACTCCTATTGAAAGTAGTAAGTTTGAACTTCGTGAAGGTTAGGGCCGAATTTATAAACGGCTCGGCCCTTTGCTTCAGGATTTAGATCAAATGCTCGTTTCGTTCCTAGAACTGAAATACTTGAAACTTGGTTAGGCATCGGAAAACAAAGTATGGCAGGCATGTTTGCTTTTACGGTTTGATCAAAACTTTGTGCATCAGGTTTTTGCGTAGCTACAATTAAATGAACACCGGCTGCGCGACCTTGCCTTGCAATTTTATTGATGGCTTCTCGAGCTGAGGCTTTAAGTGACTTAGTTGAAGAATTGTCTTTAACATAGACCTGAGCGATTTCATCTATAACGATAAACATTCGCTTTAATTTGTCAGCCCTGTTGCCGCCATCGTTTGCATCAATAACTTCAGTGTTGTTACTAACTGAAACTCTCTTTTTTAAGTACTCATCGAAATTAACCGTGCCAGAGTTTTTAATATCGGTAAGTCTTGCTGTTAAAACATCACCAAGCGTTGCTAAGTGCTCAATCGACTTGTCAGAACCATCATAGGTGTAGAAATTATTCTGAGTAGACCCTAACTTGTTTTTTAAAGCCATCATTTCAACACCTTCTTTAAAGTCTAAGAAATGCACTTCAGCGTCTGAGTTGTTCAGACAAAGAATTGAAGTCACAGATTTTAGAAAATTAGACTTACCGCCGCCAGTTTGACCAGCGACCAGCATATGACCCATGTCTTTTAAATTGATCTTAATCACCGAGCCGTAGCCTTTACCAATCGGGATATCACCATCGACATAGCTTTCAGGATTTTCTAACACAATACTTGATGGTAAATCCTTCATCGAATAGATCAGGTTAATTCTTGTCTTGTCGTTTTCTTCTTCAAACATTTTAACAATGTTTACGTTGAAGTGAGCTTCAAGTTCGATTTTTTTGTCTTTAAATCTTTGCAGCGGGATTCCTGGCACAAAGATTTTCATTTGCCTGACATACTCGTCAATCGGCTCGTCTTTAATAAACGATGGATAAAGCCCTCCGGATTTCAGATCACAGTAATCAAATGCTTTTTGTAGACGGTCAGTCAGCTTCATTCGGGCGAACGCTTTTTCGAACCCGAATACGATCAAACCGCTAGAGGCTGCGAATAGAGTCAACGCGAGTTTGTAGTTATTCGGTTCTAGATAAAATTCAGAACCGAAAAACTGTGCAAGCTTTATGTCTAAATCAAACAGCAGGTAGTACGAGAATAAAATCCCAGCTCCGCAGTACCTCCACAGAGAAAAAGTTTCTTCACGAATACATTTATAAACCTCAAGCACTGCGATCCATAGAAACTTGGATACTCTTTCTACCAAATTAAAAACAAAATACTCTTTTCTTTCACTATTACTTTTCATATATATTTTCTTTCTTTTTTGGTTCATCAATAATGATGATAAATTCAGTTCCTGATTTGACTTCGATGATGTTGGGTGATTTTTTCATCTCTTCCAGGTAGGCTTCGCTCTGATCAAGCGCTGCTTTCGAGGCTCCGCTTAAGGCAGCGTCTTTCACTGTGGGCTTTTGATTCATAAAAAGACTTGAGCCGCTAGTTTCACGCATCCCATCTGCCATTCCACCTAAAAAACCAAGACTCATGGCCATTCCCATTTTTTTTGCACGCGTACCAACAATTGCGCCCTTTAGACCTTGAATTTTATCTGACGGGTCAAATGACTGCGCTAGAATCTGAAAGCTTTCACCTGACGGGAAGATCACTTTATTAAATTCAACATAAAGCCGCTCTTCACCTGATTTCCCTTTACCGAACAGAATCGAATTTTCAGGAATAAGTGGCTCACCATCCACGATAAGGCTTTGAGTTAGTCTCGCTTTGACGATGCCGTCAGTTCCACCGCTAACTAAAATAGCTTTTGTTTCAGATCCTACAGGGATTTCAGATAAAGCCCTCAGCGTAAGGACTTTGATTTTTCGCTGGTGCGAATAATCATAGTTTTTTCGATTAATCACGTTTACGTTGTCAGAATTGTTTAAAATCCTAGGTACTGTTAGCGGAACTTCACGACTAAGCGGTGGTGATGAGAGCTCTTTTGAATTTTTACCAACAATTTTACGCTTACCTAAAAGTCCTGTGACAAAGACCGATAGAATTAACGCTAACGTTACATACGCCATGACTTTAAAATGCTTTTTATCAAAATTCTGACCATTTTCAAAATATTGATTAAGACCGATCGACTCGGTCCCAGAGTCTGCTTTGATTTCAACGGTTTTAGTATCTTCTGCCATTAAAACCTCACTTCGTATTGAGAGTCCTTCGGGTCTTTAACGATTAATATGTCATCGCCGCCTGATTTGACAGTGACTAGATTAAACGAGCACCTGCGCTCTTCTAAATAAACGACAACATTTGTTTGTCCTGTTGTACGCATTGCCATAATAACCAGATCATTTTTAATTTGTTTAAAATCAAAAATCTGACTACCAAGGACTACTTCCTTCGGTTTAAACGGAAAATTAAGCACTGTAACGCGTCCGAAAGTGACACGAATTATTTTAGGTTTTTTATCATCACAAGTGATTGATTTCTCCTTATCAGGTGGTTTTACTGATTGAACTACTTTTTGAATTTTATTCTGTTTCGGATTTTCAACAGACATGGCGTAATCAATATAAAGTAAAGTCACCGCAAGAATTGTAATTGCTAAAAAGAACTTCATTTTTTCACCTCTGTGTTTTGTGCTTCAACAAAGCTTAATACTAAGCCGTAGGGGTTAAGTTCATTCGGCTCAGTTTCTTCAAAAGCAATTTTTAGCTTTGTTTTGATCGCAGACCTGATTTCACCAACTGCAATGACTCGGTCTACATCAACAAAAGCCTGATCTTTTGAAATCTCGATTTTTCGGATCACAATGGCCTGAATCATGTTTCTGTTTTTAAGTTCTTTTTGCTCACTTTCACGAAGTTGCAGCTGCTTATCAGACAGAAATAGGTTTGCTGAAATTGAATCCGTATTAAACCGTGCCTTTAGCATCAGTTCTGCCGCAGATTGCACATCAGCGTCAGATCTTTCAAAATCAACTGGTTGAATTAGCTCTAGCCCACGTGTTGAGCTTTGAATCATTAGCGGCACTTGACTATTTTGAATAACGACTTGTAGTAGCAATACGATGACAACACAGAACTGCATTTTTATGATGAATTTTAAATGGCTATTTTCTTTTGATAGCGCATCAATACTTAATGAAAATTTCATTATGACCTCGTTGGTTAAATTTTGATTATTTGGAAAAACTATCTTCTAGAATTTGATCTTTGGACTTCGTCATCTTCTTCTGACTTAAAGCTGGAAACGAGTTTTGACCCGCCAGCTTTCGTAGCAGCTAGCATTCCGCCAGGAGTAAGGGCCGCTGCACCTAAAATAGCTCCACCCATTGCACTTGCGGAACTTGATAAGCCGCCCTTAAGTAAGCTTTTTACAAGCATCGGCGTTAGCAGCACCGAAAAGGCCAGCATGATGTTGAGTAAGATAGCTGTAAAAAAATCGACATCGTACTCGGGCCTATTAATTTCGGACAGTGCAAAGCTCCATAAAAGTGCTGCAAGTACGCTCCAGCAGATTTTCCATAAGCAAACTTCAATCAGACTTTGAAAAAGCCCTTTCGTCGCTGCGGCCGTTGATGGAAGCGTAAATGCAGCAATCAGTAGCGGTGAAAAAATATAGATCAGCGTCCAAATCAGTAAATACATGGCATCAGCGATGTAAACTGAGACATACAACAGAAAAAACGTTAGATAACTGATGAGTAATAAAACTGAGTCCTTAAAGCTTACCCATGACCAAGTAAGGGTCCCGACTTTTTCACCTAAACGGCCAATGACAGTTTTAAAATTAGTTAACTGTCCGATTCGTGCAGATAACTGATCCGTAATGTCTGCTAAAAAATTCATGATCTCTGGAAGCGCCGATAAAATGAAAGCTGCAATAATTGCACGACCCACAAGTTGCATAAATTCTGGCACTTGTCCCATCGGCATTTTAAAGAAATTTAGCACCACTCCTAACGTAATCATCAAAAGAACGATTGAATAAAAAAATGAAGAAAAAATCTCATGAATTACTTTTGCTTCCGCTGATAGCCAACTCATATCCATAATTAAAACCTCATCACTTTGAATTCAGGATTAAGCGCAATCATTCTATTCTTAAGATTTTGTCCTTCACGCAAGTACTGATCCGTTTGATCTTTGTCTTTCTTGTTTTGCACAGCCATTGCTTGCGCTTGAAGCTTTAAAGCCTGCCCCTGCGCGCGCATTTGCTGATTCATCACATGAATCACAACGCCAAGGCTTTCAGCTGTTAGTTTTGCGGCACCTCCAGGAGAAACCGCGTGCGAAAATCTCTTAATTTCTTCACCAATACGATCAAGCTTAAAGGCGTAATCATTTAATTCGTTATTAAAAGAGATCGCTTCGGCGACTGTTTGGTCTGTATTTCTCTGAACCGTTGCTAATTTTGAATCCGTAACAAGGCCGTAGATTTTCTCTATACTCTGGGCTGCCGCATTCACATTTTTTAAATCACGGTAAATTCCTGGATCTATCCGAAGACCCAATGTCTCTGCAATTCCCAGCGAATCATTAATTCCGCGATTGATGTCTCTAAGTAAATCTAGCGTATCCGCGCCATTATCTAGAATTGCTTTAAGCTGAATAAGCTGCTGAATCGAATTGGCTAAAATCTCAAGCAAGATCGGAATGTCAGCACCCCACATATCGGCCTTCGCTTTTTGTGGGGCGCTTGTTAATAGGCAAAAAGATAGCAGTACAGAAACAAATTTCTTTTTCACTTTTTCTCCTAATGTTAATTTTTTGTTAAATGTTAAAATGCGCCGTGTGGATACTTCTCGGCCATCTTTTTAAATAAATCGAGTGGCTGAGTAAAATGGGATTTCATTTCATCTAGCGCTTTTAAATCGACAGGATCAGTTGTCGATAGCCAGTATTCAAGTGGGGTGCTTTCAATTTTTACGATTTGTTTATCATCACCAGCAATTAGAAAAGCTTCTGAGTAGTAGCCTTTTTTAGAACTAACACTTTCTACAAGTTTAAGTTCACGCTCGTTTAGATTTAAAATTTTCTGCAAAGCTGATAAGTTGCCGCCAGTTTGCTTTAAAATCCATTTTACCGAAGCGTTCGGAAGAATCGCACTTGATACCTTAGAATTTGCAA
>JAYUTU010000134.1:0-2726 GCA_043754975.1 Bdellovibrionales bacterium
GCCTCACCACCAGTGCGAGGCTGCGGACAAATATCATAGGCTGGCGTAAGCCGCAGCATTTTACCATCCCAAAAGGCCGCGTGATTCCTAGCGTGATCATCAGTATTACCAACTAAAATATTAACCACTAAGCGCTTAAAAAGCTCATGCAGAGTTTTAGAAGCGTCATAAAAAGAATGGCGAATCTTTTCTGTTAGAATTTCATAACTCGCGTATCTTGCTTCCATCTCGTCAAATTTAAAGATTGTTAGAGCTGAAACCATATTTTTTCGTTGCCAACCATTCTTGGTATGAACACGATCAAATCGTTCAATCAGCAGAACATCTTTCTTAGAGGACTTTTTTAATAAAACATCTGCAACATCAAGACCCGCCATTTGCGCTAGTCGCATAGCAATAAATTCAACCTTAATCACGTTAAATAAATCAGTCGATGAAGAAAACTTCGCAATATACTTTTTATTTTTTTCTTCATCTTCAATTAAAGCTTTTGGACGAGCTCCACCAATTGGGCTTCCATGAAACAGAGCTTGATCCAAAGCTTGAGTTAAAGGAATGCCCCTTTCTACCCGCTCCGCAGACTCAATGAGTTCCTTTAGATCAGCATGCTGCGCAAGCCGCGGATTATACTCTGTTGGAGACAATTGAAAATCAAGAGCGCCAATTCGATCAGAACCTGACTCTAATAAAAAAGTCAGCTCATCCATTTGATATTGATCAATTGTCGAGCCCTTTGCTCCATATTTTTTATTAATTAATACCCTTCTGCCCCAAGCATCTGGTGATCCGTCGCGAATACATCCGGGCATAGAAAGTCCGCCCTGTAGTGGCAACATGCCAGGTTTTAACGGAAGTTCTGGTTCGTAAATCGATATTTTATTTTCGCGCGCTAAATAACTTTGACCATAATTAAATACTAAAGAATTACCTTCTTGCGTGAGTTTGCCGGCAACTACCGGCTGGGTCTCGCCAGGTAGCCAGATCCAAACGTAGGCCTTTGAATACGTTTGAGATTTAGAAGGCATCGTCTATCTTCTTCTTTTTTTTGCGGATACTTTTTGGCAGCAGGGCAATTTTGTCATTTACTCTCTCAAGACTTAATGAAAAAGAAGATGTTGAGTCCACATCAAAAAGCTTAACCCCAACTAAAGTCGCTACTTCGAAAAATAATCCTAGCTCACACTTAGGATCTCCTTTTTCAATTTTTTGCAAAGTTGCTCTAGAAATCCCTGCTCGGTCTGCTAGATCGATTTCCGTTAGACCTCGTTCCTTTCTACCAAGTTGAATATGCTTACCCAGCAAATCAGCTGCGTCCTTTGTATGGCGTGAGTAAGTTCTTTCTTTTTTGACGTTCATATAATTCATTATCGGCTCTATCTTTGAAAAATCAACACTTATGACCATTATAATAGTCATAAAATAGATTTATGACCATTATAATGGTCATAAATTAGGAAATTTATGCTCGCGGAATTATTTGGAAGCAAAACAACTGCAATTCGAATGAACTTCAATAACGGCACAAGTGTACTGAAGCTACTTTGGAACGAACGGCAAATCGTGCATTCGATCGAAGGGGAAATTCGCAAGGAAGTCGACTTTGACTCCCTCCTTGCAGAGCGAGTTATCGGATTAACAAGTCAGATGCTAGGTCAAATCTTTTCTGGATCGATAGATCGTTTCCCCGAAACACAAAAAGTTTTGGCTGGAGTCAGCGATTCACCATTTCTACGCGAATTACAAATGAATTACAATCGGATGTTGACCAACTCCGAGGTCGACCAGGTTAAGTTATTTTTTCAAAAGACAATTGACGATATCAAAGCCGGCCGAATCAAGGTCGAGCAATGAAATCGGTTTTCTTAGCACTTTTACTTTACGGCGCAGCTTCAACGGCACAGTATGATCAGGTGGTAAAGCCAGTTCGTGTTCAGGAACTTTTTAGCTTCACGCAGTTTCAACTTCGACAGACAATGATTCGGTTTTTCAAAAATTCAAGCGATTTGCTTATCGTTTCCCCTGTTCAAATGAGCTTGATCGCACCGATTGAATATGCAGACACTCGAATAACCGGTGGAATTAGCGAGTTATCTATTGTTCGTACGGCTATCGAAACAGGTCCCCTGGGACTGAAAATACAGGAAAGTCTCTTTTTAAAATCTTGCAACACAAGGTTTGAAATTTTCACGATCGAAAGGCATGATTCTTCCATTTCACCGTCAGCGGATGCGGATTTACTGCGAGGAATTATTCCTGGACCCGGCAGTTTAAAATTTTACCGACTCTATTTAATGAATCGAACTATAAAAATTGAAATATCTCGTGGAGAAAAAAAGCAAAGAATGAACTTAGCCGTTTCATTTGGCACTGATAAATCCGAAATACACTTGCAAGTGCTCGAATCTTTTTCCGAGCAGACTTTGACTCATCAGCATATGACCGGAACCTACAAAATAAACGATCGATTGCTTGAAGCGTTCAGCAGTGAATACATTTGGAATCTTGGTCCCAAATACTCCGTACCGAGACCTGATCCTCGTAGTTTGATGAAGCTGTCTCGGTTAATATTTTGATTTTAGCTACTTCGCTATAACCAACAAAAAATTGGAGTTTAATGCTCGTAGAATCGTTTGAACTATAGATTCTTGTGCTTTTTAATCATTTACCGTTACTTCTAAAAAAATCGGTCAAAATGTGAAATTAGATAAAAATCTTAAATTGAATAA
>JAYUTU010000135.1:0-2725 GCA_043754975.1 Bdellovibrionales bacterium
CCAGTCGGCAAACTGCGCAGCAGCTCTGGCAAGGCCGTTAAAATAAAGGCAGCAATGATTGATCCCGACATAGACCCCAAGCCACCAAGAACAGCCATAATTAAAATTTGCACTGAAATTAAAAAACTAAACGAACTCGGACTGATAAAACCCAGGTGGTGAGCATAAACTCCGCCGCCAACTCCAGCAAAAAAACTAGAAATAATAAAAGCGCTGCGCTTAGCTTTGACCAGATCTAATCCCATGACCTCAGCGGCAATGTCGTCTTCGTTAAGCGCCCAAAGATTTCTGCCGAACCATGATTTTTTTAGCCTAAAGAAAGTAAGAAAAGTGGCAGTTAGTACAAACAAACCAAAGCTATAGGACCATAAAAATCCCGGGAACTTAACGATTGCATTGTAACCGCGCGGTCCACCAACATGATTCCAATTTAAAATCAGAACTCGAACAATTTCAGCCATGCCTAAAGTAACAATGGCTAAGTAGTCGCCCTTTAATTTGAATGACGGCAGCGAAATTAGAAAACCCAGTACTGCTGAAACAAACCCAGCAACTAGTACGGTTAATGGAATAAAATACCACTGGTCTGATAAGAATTCTTTCGACAGAATTGCTGAGGTATACGCGCCAACGGCCATTAACCCTGCATGACCTAAGGAAAATTGATCAGCAAGCCCCGTTATAAAATTAAGGGACAAAGCCATCACAGCATTCACCATAAAACTAATTAAAATGGCGTGGATATAAGAATTCACAAAATAATTTAAAATGATTCCAAGGCCTGCAAATCCAAAAAGGAACAAAACAAATTTACTGGATTTTCCCATTAAATTTTTTCTCTCGTAGTGGCGCCAAAAAGCCCAGTAGGTTTAAAAAGTAAAATAAATATTAAAACCGAAAATGATAAAGCATCACGGTAGGTGGAAGCGCCATAGCCAATTAAATAATATTCACCTACACCCAGCAGCAGGCCGCCGATGATGGCGCCATGAAGACTTCCAATTCCGCCAAAAACAGCAGCGACAAAGGCGCTCATGCCGATTTTATTTCCCATCATCGGATCAATCTTTGGATACTTGATAGAAACAAGCACAGCGGCAACACCCGCCAAGATAGACCCGATAATAAAAGTCATTGAAATAATTTTATTGTTATCAATTCCCATCAACGGAGTCATATCGGAACGGGTGCTAACAGCGCGCATGGCGCGACCCGTTTGAGTTTTATAAATAACGAAATGAAGCCCTATCAGCGCTAAAGCGCTGACTCCGTAGATTAATAGATCGATTAAGTGGATCTGGCTGCCTGCAATTTCAAATAAATTTTTATCTTCAATTAAAGTTGGGAATGATTTTGGATTGGCACCAAATATAATTTGTCCGCCAAACTGAAATAAAATACTGACACCAATGGCAGTAATTAGTGAATTCATCTTTGGAGAATTTCTTAGGGGCTTATAAGCAAACTTTTCAACAAGGTATCCGATAAGGCCAGCAGCAAGACTGGCAGCCAGTAACCCCAAAGTAAAATTCATCGGGGAGGGTGTCGAAAAGCCCATGTACAAAGCAAAATAATAACACATGAAAGCGCCCATCATGTAAATTTCAGAATGGGCGAAATTAATCATACCAAGAATTCCGTACACCATGGTGTAGCCCAAGGCGACCAAAGCATAAATGCTCCCGAAGCTGAGGCCATTTAAAGTGTGTTGAAAGAATTCTTCCATCCGTTAAAAGTTAATTCGGAGAAATTTCAGTAACTAGTTTGTATTCTTCGCCTTCAACTTTTACAACAACAGCACTTTTGACAGCATCGCGGTTGGCATCCATTGACATTTTTCCAGTCACTCCGTGGAAATCTTTTATTTTAGCTAGTTCCTCACGAATAGAATCTGAAGATATTGTTTTCGTATTTTTAATAGCTTCAGCCATCATGTAGGTTGCATCGTAAGCTAAAGCTGCCATCACGTCTGGAGTTTCATTAAATTTAGCTTTGAATTCTGCTACAAACTTCATTGTCTTAGGATCTTTAGATTCAGTCGTGTAGTGATTAGAAAAATAGTGGCCGTTAATAGCTTCTTTAGCAATTTTAAATAAATCTGGAGATGACCAGCCATCGCCACCAAGCATTGGTTGCTTCATACCAAGCTCTTTTAACTGTTTAGCTACTAAGGCTACTTCACCGTAGTAACCCGGAATAAAGATAACGTCTGGATTTTTACCTTTTAATGACGTCAATTGTGATTTGAAATCGATGTCGCCTTCTTGGTAGGACACATCAGCAACGATTTCTCCGCCCAGTTCTTTTAGCTTCGCTGCAAAATTATCAGATAGACCAACTGAGTAATCGCTTTTGATATCACGCATGATCGCAGCTTTTTTTACTTTCAAAGTTTCAGTCATAAATTTTGCCATCACTAAACCTTGAAAGGGATCGATGAAGCAGGCACGGAAGATGAAATTTCCGACTTTGGTTACATCTGGATTCGTTGCAGACGAAGTTAACATGGGCACTTTGTTTTGTTGGGCTACTTGCGCACCAATTTTTGAGCGGCCTGAAGTTGCTTCGCCAAGAATCGCTACGACTTTATCTTGAGTGATCAAACGATTTACAACAGCAAGGGTCTCGTCGCTATCTGATTTGTTATCATAGTTAATGAGCTTAATTTTTTTTCCGTTGATTCCACCAGCGGCATTTATTTCGTTCACAGCCATCTCAGTGCCGC
>JAYUTU010000136.1:0-13500 GCA_043754975.1 Bdellovibrionales bacterium
AAAGCAGTTGCCGAATACGCCAATACTAGCTGTGGGGATTCGGTATTTATCTTTTTACTTGTCATAAACCTCTTGGTTTAGCTGGATTAGATGGCGCAGTGTATCCACACATCAAATGTTAAGTTATCTCTACTTTTTTATTGTGCCGTCAGCCAATTTTTCTTGAACCTGATAACGTAATCCAATGAAAGCGCCATAGTGATCAGAATTTTCATTTTTTTTACTAGTCACGGAGAGCGAATAGCGAACTTCGCTGACCACGGCCCAGCGATCATTTCCCCAAATATCTCCCTGCACAGCTAAATCGAAACCATATTCTGTTGTGTCGCGCGCTGATGTATCAATTTCAGTGCCTGGAGCAAAATCACTATGAACAAGGCGTATTTCCCCTAGGGAATAAGAAGAGTAAAATGCTAAGGAGGAAGAAAAATATGGGTTAATCCAATAGCGGTAGCCCATTGTTATGTGAATAACTTCTTTTTCTTCGGCCAAATATTTTCCATTTTCCTCTCGAAAATAAACTTTATGCAAATCAAACATGGCAATTTCAAGACTGCCAATGTGATTTATGTCACCCAGGGCAATAAGACCAAGGCCTGCCAAGGTTCTAGAAGCAGCTCCAGTTTGTGAACCCGAAAAATTAGTTTTAAATGCAAAAGTGCCCAATGTCGCCGTGACATTTCCTTCGCGAGGAGTGTAGCCTAATGCCAAATTGCTAGTTAAGAGAAAAGTTATAAATAGAAAAACGGCGCGAAACATAAAAAGAGATTAATCGTGATAGCTTGCAGAATTCAATTAAAATCTTTTGCTTTAGTTTTTGTTTTTTGGTCTTCATTTTCGCTGGCCTCTTCAACAAGCCCAAGAACTCAGCTTAGTGAAAAACCGGCACCACGCAGTCCGTGGGAAGTAAAACTGATTGAGTACAACATTATTGCGTCTGAATTCATTGATAAAATTGCCGATAGTATCGATAGGTTTATCGCCGGGACGGGAGCTTCGAAACGGGAAAATGAAACCAGTGTTCGAATAATAAATGTAAGCAGTTCGACCGAGGGCAAATATGTTGAGAACTTGACACATTTGAATGTCAACCTACGGTTGCCAAATGTTGAAGATTATTTTCAACTTAAATTTACAACGTACAATCAAAACGAAGAGCGTGGTGCCAGTCGACGCTTTGGTCAGCCTCCTTTACGCCAAAAAAATTATGGTGCTACTGTTGGTTTGTTTAAAAATTTAGGAGCAGTGCGAACCTCTTTTCAACCACGAATCGAACTACAAGATCCCTTGAAGGTTTCCCATTCGTTAAGTTTTCAAACCAGTGCTAAAATGGATGGCTATGAATTTAAGCCTCTTATTGAGTTTTTTGCAGATCCTGAAAAAGGCACAGGAATTTTTGGAGCCATAAATTATGCTTTTTTTCTAAGTGATGTATTTACATTAAACTGGATAAATGAGGGAGAGTATGAAGAAAAAAGAAATCAATTTTCGACGGATATTGGTCTTTCGTTAGTTCAAACAGTGACAGAAAAATCGACTTTGGCCTATAGCGCCTTTACGTACTCAAACAACCGCGATGTTTACCATCTGCAAGCATATAGCCTTGCCGTTACTTGGAACCAAATGCTTTACAAAAAGATCCTGGACTACCAAATTATTCCTGCACTCGGATTTAGCGAGCGAGATTTCAAAGGAACTGCTGGAATCAGCCTCGTGGTTAATTTCAATTTTTAATGGCATGACAAATGTTATTTCAAATATTAATCTAGTAAAAACAAAAGGAGTTAATTATGAAATTATTTATAAATTTAATTGTAGGGCTTGTGTTTGCTGTTAGCAGTAGCGCGCTAGCTTCTGAAGCTATTGATGGGGCAAAAAAAGACTACGAAAAATTCAAAACTGAAATGTCAGCAAAGCTTGAGAAAGTTGAAGCCGAATTAGTATTTCTGAGAGAGCGTGCAAAAGTAAAAAGTAGCCAGGCTCAAGTTGCTTCAATAACTGAGCTTGAAAAAACTCAGGCAAAATTAAAAAGTGAATTATCCGAAGCGAAACAATCGGGCGCTGTTGGCTGGAAGAAATTTAAAGCTAGCTTCGCAGCGTCCGTTGATAGATTAAATTCTAAAGTTCAGAAAACAATGAAAGACTAATTACATCGCAAGAATAGTTGCGATCCACTGACCAGAAATATTTTGGTTGTTGGATCTGCAGCGTGCAGGACTTAAGGGAACCCAGATGAAGTCTGGATTGCCAGAAATCCAACTGCCGCCAATAATTTTTCCAGAAGTGTCTGTCGTTAATCGGTATTTATAAATGCGGGTGTAGCGTGGGGCTACTCCAACTGCATTAGATGCTGATTTGTCATACCCATGAAATATCATATTTGCCGTAACAATTTTTTGTGTCGCAGAGATGTCCTGTATTTGCATACTGTACGCAGAAACCACATGATTATCCACAGAGGCATCGGCACGGTAATCCATGATCACAGGCTTTTTCAAAGAGCCAATGTAATAAAGAACAGTTTTGTGAAAAAGTTCAGGCCTGATATCGCCATTATTGCCAGCTCCGTAATTGCGATTTCCGAAAAATGCAACACTCACGCAGTAGTCTAATTCTGACAGTAAAGCTTTTTGATCTGAGACTGTAAAAGTAACTCCGGTTGCTGTATCGGCACGGCTCATTCTAGGTTCAGCGCGTAAAATAGATGCGGCAGCCCAACCGTTGCAGTGGCCCGCCCAGTTGACGCCGTTATACGCGTGACGAGCTCTCTCCCACGCTGCTGCTCCTGGATTTGGTGCACGTCCGCTGACGAATTGGTCGTATTTCACCAGTGGCGGAACCATCGGTGCGCCTCTCCGGGGCCACCAGTAGCCACGCCATGGTAAATTGCTCGCAGCAGCTAATGGTAGAACTGATTGTTTTACTTCACCGGTTCGAAATAATTCCATAACTTTTTGTGCGGAAAAATTTAAATTCCGAGACTTTTCGTTTTCTAATCGTGTTACCGGCATATCTACAGGTTCAGATAAGGGAATTGAATAGGGGTTAATTTCCCTGGCATTAACTTTATGCAAAGATATTTTACCAGCTTGTAATGATCCATGAGTTAAGTTTCCGCTACGATCGATTAACAGTGCAAGTTCAGGGCGGACTTCGTCGAAATCTGCATTGTAAATAAAGATGTCTCCAGTTACTGAATTTGTGTCGTAACACCACGTTTCAGTTCTTGCTTCTGGGTGTTCTTCGCGTTGCATATCTGCTTGAGCTACAAAATCGTAACATGAAATTCCTGCAGCCTGAAGCGACGTACTCAAACCTAAAGTTAAAACTAAATTTGAAAATAGACCCAGCATAGCGACCTCCTGTAATAGATAAAAACGGATCTCGCAATCTCTGGGCCAAGGTAAAAGCCATCACGATTTTAATGTAATCATTAGCATTTAAAAACAAGATATATTTTGCCCCGTAAATTCATAAATGCGGGGATGTGGATAACTAGCTCTGCTAAAGCACAGTATTTTTAATAGGCAGCTGGTTTATAAGTCCAGATTTTATTTTTAATCCAAGCTGGAGTTATCCATGTGATGGCTGAAGCTACTCTTTGAAATCGCAAAAACGTTTTTAAGCTCCAAGGGAAGTGCGATAACAATAATGTGCGTTCTAAATGGTTAAAAAAATAGTCTAGAATAACAGAAATTAAAACAATGTCGTCGATGAAACCAATAAGTGGAATCCAATCAGGAATTATATCAAACGGTGAAATTATCAATGCTAAGATAACTAATAGAATTTTCTTATCACTAGCGGGGATCCGCTCGTCATTCGCAACATTCCGAATAAATAAAAAAAGCTCTTTGATCCACAACATACCTAAAGCTTACTTTACTTCTACAGAAATACAACGTGTGCTAGAGTTAAGAGAAGGTTAGGTTTATGAAACAATTAAGCGTCGCGATACATGTAAACGCGCATGTTTCCTCAGGTATTATAAAAGAAATTTTAAATCTTAAACTAAAGCGGATCATTTTTAATCCAAGAAGTGAAAATCCGGATATTGAAGATTCCTTAACTAAAGCTGGCATCGAAGTTGTCCACGGATGTACTTTGGTAATGTTGAATTCGAACACCTTTTAAAACTATAACCTATTTTAGAATTCTTCTTGTTAATGCGGGTACGATTTCCAATGTAATTTGCATAAGCAATGGTCCCAACAGTAGACCGGGTAGACCAAATACAATAATTGACCCAATAATACCAAACAGTGAAATCAGTGGGTGCAGATTACTCTCAGTGCTGGAGTAAACGTAAGGCTTCAATATGTTATCCACACTGCCAGCTAAAATAGTCACAACGATGAGCCCAATTCCATCGCTTGAGTTTCCAATTAAAAATGAAATGATTGCTAACAGTCCAGCCACCGGTGCAGCACCAATTACTGGAATAAATGATAAAAAGAATGTCACCGTAAAAATCAGAAAAAATTCATGGTAGCCAAAAATAGCCGAACCGATGGCAACAATAAAGGCCTGAAGCGCTCCGATAAGTAGAGTTGAAATTAAAATCATGGAACAGCTGGACTGTAAGGACTTTGTAACTAAATTAATTTCAAATTCTGGCAAGACATCTGTACGCAAGATAAAGCTTTTAATTTTTGTAGCATTTGAAATAAAAATAAACAGCATACAAAAAAATACAAACAGTGAAAGCATAAGATCCGGCAGGGAACTTAGAAAAAGTGTCGCTTTTTCCAAAACCAATGGGCTAATTTTACCAAATAGTTCATCTTTTTGAGGGATTATATCTAGATCCAAACCTAAAGTTTGAATGGCTTTCATTCCAAACTGCTGAAGCTTCTCCCACAAGTTAAATAGAGACTGAAAAAACTGTGAATTTTGCAAACTTTCGGCAGATAAAGACTTTAGGCCTTTCAGTGCTCGCAGCACGAATACTGTCAGTGGAACCAAAAGGGCTAACAGCAAAGTAGCAAACAGTCCTAGCATAAAATAGCGTCGACGTTTCGGTTTCGATTTAGTGCTCACGTGAATTTTCTGGATTAAGGGTTCACATCCTAGCGCAAAAAAAGAAGCCATCAGAATTGGTACTGTGAAGGGGTAAAAAATCATAAGAAATAAAAGACTAAGTATAAACAGAAGAACCAGGCGAACTATGAATTGCATCTTGTCTATTTTAATCGTCATGGAGCCAGATTATACCAATACCATTTTAAATGCCAACGTTGAATTCATTCTCTGTACCAGGTACAGTAAGAGTTATGAAAACTCAAACTTGCATCATTTGCCAAAAGCCTAAGGCGCAGCTTCACTGCGGAATCTGCAACGAATCCATTTGCAAAAACTGCACTCAATTCGTAGATGAAAATCATTTTTCCTTTTATAAGGTCGTACCAAAAGATCTCGGCTTTACGACATACTGTGGCACGTGTTTTCACCAAACCGTAGAGCCCGCATTTCAAAACTTAGAAAATATGATGCAGAAAGCTCGCAATGTTTCTATGTTTTATAAAGATCAGGGTAAAGAAACCCGGCGCATGAGCCGAATTGAAAAAGCAATTACAATTGAAAACTGTCTTGATAAAAATGAAATTATTTTAAGATTAGCTTTTCGTGCAGTAGAAAATGGTTTTAACACGTTAGTCGATGTCGATTTAGTTTCCAAAAAAGTAAAGCAAGGGAATTATCAGCATTCAGTCTGGAGTGGAACTGCAGTGCCTGTGACACTTGAACCAGAAAAATTAAAACATAAATGAAGTTTTTAATTTTTATTGGTTTTTTTTTAGGACTACAAACTAGCCAAGCTACAGAAAATGTTAGCCTTTGGGAGTACGGAGTTGGTTTTGGGTATATTCAGTTCGAACAGTACCCAGCCTCAGATCAATCCAATTTTCTTTTCCTGCCGTTTCCGACATTTCAATACCGCGGGAGAATCGTACGAGCGGACGACCGTGAAGGCACTAGAGCTTATTTACTGAAGGGGCTAAACTATTCAATTGAGCTTTCAGGTGGTGGTCATACCAGCTTAGAGTCTTCAAATAATACAGCTCGGGAGGGAATGCCAGATTTACCCTGGATGATAAGTCTTGGACCGCAACTTGTTGGACATTTACAGCCAGACATAGAAATGCGATTTAAAATTTTTCAAACAACATCAACAGATTTTCAATATACAAAATTTAACGGCGGAATTACAGAGGCTCAAATTATATTTCGACACCTCGGTGAGCTTGCTGGTTTTAGCACGACAGCAAGGATTAGCTTCTCTGCCAAGGCTGCGACAAAAGATTATTTGGCAACATATTTTGAAGTTGATCCACAGTATTCAAACACTCAAAGGCCAACATATGCATCCCGCGCTGGGTTCTTCGAATTCGAAATTAGCTATTTTCAGTCTGTTCGCATTGCGAAAGCTTCGTATTATGTGGGGGCCTCGGTGCATGATTATTCACTTTCGGTAAATCGCGAAAGCCCGTTGCATAAAATTAACTATACCAGCAGCGTTTTAGTCGGAATGACTTATACCTTAGGCCAGTCGAAACGGGACTCCGTGCCTGAAGAAGAAACAGAGGGTATTCTTAAAAGACCATAAGCTAATTTAGCCAGGAGCTTTTACGAACATCAAAACGTATTTACAAAATCGATTGATTCTTGAAACCGAGAAAAAAAAATATCGCACTTTGTGTAACCAGTGTAGTCAGCCGAATTTTTCTTGCTACTGCAGCGAAATTCAAAAATTTGATCCACTCATAAATTTTGTAATTCTCATTCATCCGATTGAGGCAAAACGACGTATTGCCACCGGCAGAATGTCACATTTAAGTTTGCAAAATTCCTATTTGATAAAAGGCCAAGATTATTCGAATAACGTGCTGGTTAACGAGCGGATAGCAGATGCTAAGTGCCATTCAATAATTCTTTATCCCGGACACCTGTCAAAAAATATCAGTGAACTTAAATTAGAACAAAGAGCCCAGTTATTTCCTCAGGATAAAAAACTGCAAATTTTTGTGATCGATGGAACCTGGGCTACGGCCCGCAAGATGATCCGACAAAGTCACAACTTACAGGCTTTGCCCCGCATTAGTTTCACTCCGCCGGCGCCCTCAAATTTCCGAGTACGAAAACAACCAAATAGTTCGTGCTTTTCTACGATCGAAGCTATTCACCACACGATCGACTTATTGGGGCTGACTCAGGGGTTTCTGACTGCAGACAGAAACCACGATAGTTTACTAAGGACATTTAATTTTATGGTTGAAAACCAACTGGAATTTATCCGAAATTCGAACAGTAACTTACGTGAAACTAATTACCGCCGCGAAGGGCAAATGAAAATCGCATAAAAAAAGGATTTAAGTTTACACTTAAATCCTTTTTGAAATTCACTAATTTTGTAAGTTTATTTTTTTGCAGCAGCCTTAGCAGCTTCAGAGGCTTTCTTCTTTGCAGCAATTTCTTCTGGCGATGCACCCCATGGAGATGTCTTAGGGCCTGAACCTTGGCCGCCTTTACGAGGTCCGCCGCGACCAAACTTAGACGGTGCAGCTACTTCCTTTGGTTTTAAGGGCTCAAGTGTTTCAACTAAATAATAATTATCTTCGACTTTCTGATATTTTGCGGGTGGCGCTTCACCTTCAGCAATGCTTGCAACTAAAACGCGGCGAACAGCAGTTTTGCCGGCAGCTAAATCAGCAGCTGCTAATGCGAACTTTAATTTGTCACCTTCAAGCTTTAAAGTTTCACCCATTGCAGTGGTAATTTCTTCTGGAGTTTTACCTTCAGTTGCTAAAGACGCTTTAGCAGCTAAAACTTTTTGCAGTGTAGAGTGTGGAAATTCTGTAATTGATTTCATTTGGACCTCATTTAGGAAATATCGACAAGCGATTGTGTAGGGCTCTTCATAGCGAAACTAATGGTTTTTGACAAGGTTTACTTCTTAAAGGGCATCTTCCCCAAGAAGTCCTTTTTGCCAACTTCCACGCCGTTATGGCGTAAAATCGCATAGGCGGTGGTCAAATGAAAATAAAAGTTTGGAATTGCATGATTCTGTACGAATTCTTCACCAGTTAAATATTGGCCTTCCCATCGTGGTTGGGAAACATGACGTTTTGCCGCATCGGCGTAATCTAGTGGGGTAAAGGTCTTCAAATACGAAATCGTGCTTTCTATTCGGGCTTTTAGTTCACCCAAAGTCTTTTCAGCATCTGCATGAACTGGAGCCTCTTTCGCAGTCAAGCGTGAAGCGCATAACTTTGCTGTGTCACAGGCAACCTGAATTTGTCGAATTAAATTGAATTGATCTGGTGCAAGGCGCGATTGAAGTAAGATCTCCATTTCAAATTTTTTACCGTCTGCAAATCCTGCAGATTTTTCCAGAATCAAATTTAGGTTTTCAAGCATTTTAGTAAATTGAGTAACTGTCAGTTCGTATAACATTGGGCCTCCAAAAGTTTATAGTCGGAACTATAACTTAGATTGAGTCTTTTTAACAAGAGGCACTAGTAGCGACTGACTGTGTCTTTTTTTCGCTCAAGATTTTTTAGACTGATTGAATTGTCAAATCCGCGCTCCAGCTCATCACGCTTATTTTTTATCGCGGACCAAAATGTTTCTGATGTGTCGATGTCGAATTTTCCGTTCTGCCGTGTAAACGGTATTTGTGCTGCAACTGTTTGATCTTTACTGTTTTTTAAAATCCAATTCGCGAATGCTGACCCTAGTTCTAAAAACAAATGCTTACCGGACTTCAGATCTTGTTGTGCCGCAATGACATCAATATTTTTAAGAAATACTTTAGCGTATCCAACCATATCTTTTTCAGAGGTGGCAACTTCAGCGTAAATACTCAGTTCGCCTTTGGTTAAATTCAGTGGCAAATACGTCAGCAATATCGGATTGATATCTTTTGGACGAAAATTTATCAGTGAGGCATTTAAATCAAAACGAAGTTCTTTAGCTAAGGCATCCAATTTTCCATCAAATTTTATTTTGGCATGATCTTGCAGAATTGCTGAGCCTTCAAAAGGACTGAGAGCATCATCATTTCCCTCAGGGCGACTACGTAAATGGCGTGCAGTTAAATTAATTTTTCCAATTTGAACGGGTTTCGATTTGGTGAGCTTACTGTTCGAAAAAAAAACTGCAGAGTTTTTTACAGTCAAACTTTCGATCGTGATCGGAAAAATGACACTTAACGCTTCTTTCCAGCCGGGCTCATCATTGCCGAATTGCTTTTTTTTCTTTTCATCGCTATCAATGATCCGTACTTGTGATTCCAGTAGCTCAACATCTCCAGTAACGTTTCCTTGCAACAAAGTTCGCCAGGCAAGTGATAAATCAATCTGCACCACGTACAGCAGCGGCGGCGCAAGGCTATTTTTCTTTTTTAGCTCAAGGCCTTGTAGTTGATAAGCACCACGGTACAAACTTAAATCCAAATCATTTACGTGGCCATCATAGGTTTTCAATTTGTTAGCTAAGGCCCAGTTAATTCCAATTAAAGCTACATACGGAAGAAGTAGACGAACCATGAACACCACAGCCACAGAAATCCAAATCCAAACTGGAATTTTAGATTTTTTGAAAAAGTAAAAAAATTTATTTTTAAAGGGCATGTGAGTAGTAGGGCTTATCAAATGGTAAAAAATCTAGGTCCTCGAGCTCAACAAAATCTTCAATGCTTTTCCTTAAACTTCTAGCCATAACCTTATCCTAACTGGGGCATCACTCCCCATAACACGGGTTCAGTTAGGTAGTTGCAAATTGAGTGCGAAAAAATAATGTCTTGTTAGAGGCTGTGTAGAACAACCCTAGCTGTTTAACTTGGCCTTACTTAGTTCAATGAATGAATCATAAGTGATGTGATTATCATAAACAACTTTTCCATCAAGCTCGATAACACGGTTTGCAACGGTTTGAATAAGTTCATGATCGTGAGATGTGAAGATAACACACCCCTTAAATCTTTTTAAGCCCTCATTGACGGCAGTAATGCTTTCTAAATCCAAGTGACTTGTGGGGCCATCAACTAGCAAAACATTTGCACCTGAAAGCATTAATTTGGAATACATACAGCGTGCTTTTTCTCCACCCGAAAGAACATTTGGCTTTTTCAATGCGTCGTTGCCACTAAAAAGCATTTTCCCTAAAAAACCGCGGATAAATGACTCATCACGAACTTCTGAATACTGACTTAACCAGTCAACAAGGGATTCTTCAGTCCCGCTGAAGTATTTTGAATTATCTGACGGGAAATAGTTTCGAATCGTTGTTCCACCCCAGGTAAATTTTCCTGAATCGGGTTTAGTTTCACCAGCTAATATGTCGAGTAAAACTGTTTTTGCTAAATCATTTCGTCCTAGTAAAATAATTTTGTCCGTTTTCCTGAGACTGAATGAAACGTTATCCAAAATTTTAACTCCATCGATCGACTTCGAAAGCCCTTCGACCGACAAAATGTCATTTCCTAGTTCGCGTTTTGATTCAAAGCCAATAAATGGTTGTTTGCGCGATGATTTAGGCATGTCTGCAAATTCTAACTTTTCCAGCTGTTTTTGCCGTGATGAGGCCTGTTTTGACTTGGATGCATTCGCGCTGAAACGTTGAATAAAGCTTTTAAGTTCTTCTGCTTTATCAGAACTTTTTTTATTTTGATCAGAAAGTAATCGTTGGCTTAACTCACTCGCTTCGCGCCAAAAATCATAATTACCAGTAAAAGTAGTTACTTTGGAATAATCAATATCAGCAATGTGGCTGCACACTTTATTTAAAAAATGCCGATCGTGGGAAATAACAATCACTGTATTTTGAAAATTAAGTAAAAACTCTTCCAGCCACTGAATCGCATAAATATCCAAATGATTCGTCGGTTCATCTAATAATAAAATATCTGGCTGACCAAAAAGTGCTTGTGCCAGTAACACTTTAACTTTTTCTCCGCCGACAAGATCTTTCATCGGTTTTTGATGTTGATTTTCGTTTATCCCAAGTTCTGCCAGCATTGTTGCAGCTTCGGATTCAGCTTCCCAGCCATTCAGCTCTGCAAATTGACCTTCGAGTTCAGAGGCCCGTTCGCCATCTTTTTCACTGAAGTCTGGCTTTGCGTAAAGCGCATCTTTCTCGGCCATCACTTTGTAGAGCTTTTCATTTCCCATCAAGACAGTTTGTAAAACGGTATAGTCGTCAAATGCGTAATGATCCTGTTTTAAAATTGACAGCCGAAGGCTTGGGTCAATTATGACTTCACCGGTATTGGGCTCTAATTCTTTTGATAAAATTTTTAGAAATGTTGTTTTTCCGGCACCATTGGCACCGATTAAGCCGTAGCAATTTCCTGGCGTAAATTTCACATTCACTTCATCAAAAAGTTTTTTTCCACCGAAGCGAAGACTGACATTTGCTGTGCTGATCATAGGGGACAAGTTATCATCTAAGATTAATTTAAAATCAAGTGAACAAACTTTAAATAGCGAAGCTCGTGACAACTGTGTGGAAACGGGTGATCGGGTCCCTGACCGGATACCCTTATAATTCGGCCCCGACGCTTAGCTTGCGATAGAGATTCGTTTATAATCTCGAAAAAATCTTCAAATGAAATATGGCTTGAACAGGAGCTCACTGAAAGTTGTCCTCCAGCTTTTATTTTTTTTGCAACTGTTGCAAATAATTCAATGTATTTGGCCTGGGCCCGCTCTTTGTGTTCCTCAGAGTGGCCCATGGATGGCGGATCGACAATAATATGGTCCCACACATCCGATGCCGTATTTAAGTATTCAAAAACATCGACACACAAGCCTTGATGATTTTCTTTTTTTAAACCGTTAAGTTCCCAGTTTCGTTCAGCAAGCTGTATGGCACCATCAGCAATATCTAAGCTTGCAACTTTTTTCGCTCCGCCCAGACCGGCGTACACAGAAAAACCGCCCGAGTAGCTAAATAGATTAAGGACACTCAGCCCCTGACTAATAGATTTTATATAATTTCGATTTTCACGTTGATCTAAAAAAAACCCAGTTTTCTGACCTTTTTCTAAATTTACGATAAACTTTACGCCATGTTCGGTTGCAATAACTTCCTCGCTAGGTTTTGTACCAGCTAGAAGAACTATTCCGCCCTCTGTTTGGCGGCGTAGCTTTTCAACGACAGCAGTGCAAGCGCCAGATGCCATCAGCCACTGAGCAATTTTTGGTTTATCCCAAAACTCATTAGCGCCTTGCCCGTCGAACTGAAGGACAGCGACCTTGTTGTAAACATCGCAAATCAGCCCAGGAAGCAAGTCGCCCTCGCCATTGAAGAGACGAAAACTATCGGTATCTTTACCAATGACCGAGCGCCGAATAGTCAGAGCATTGGAAAAGCGAATTTCAAAAGTTTCAAATGTAGGTGGCTTTTTTTCTAGACTTAAAATGCGTAAACAGAGTGGACTGTGCGGGTCATAATAAGCCCAAGCTAAGAACTCAGTTTTTCCGTCCATGACCTGACACAACTGGGCAGTTTTTATGTGAGAGGGGGCCTTAACTGCATCCTTGTAGATCCATGGGTGTCCACGCAATACGGTTCGTCGTAAATTTCGATGTAGCTGTACTTGCAATTTTGACATGAGATTTCACCCTATGCGAATTTTGATTATCTTCAAAAAGAGTCTCAATGTCATTTGAAATTTATTAGGCAGCGTCGCTAGTTTCTAAAGGTTCATCGGGCCTATTTTTAAATGCACGATTGACATCAGCCATCGCGGGGAAAGTCAAAGGGTTCACACGTGCGATTTGCTGTTTCGGATTCGCAAAATTAAAATTTTCAATGCGTTTATTTAGCACTTTTGAAACATCAACCATCTCTTTGATTAAGCGCAGAATATGTACTTCACTTTTAAGATCAGTTCCCATGTAGTCTTCTGTTCCAACTGGTTCGCTGGGCGCTGTTTTCGCATCTTTTTTTGCGTCAATAGCTTCGCGCGCTGCTTGAGTCATTAAAATCGAATTTATCTTTCTTGAAATATCAAAGTAGCGCTGGAGCTCGTCACCATTTTCTAAAGTTAAAGCGATCAGCTCGTTCAGTAATAAATCAGTTGGATCTCCTGATATCACTGCCATCTTAATCAAAGAGCGGTATTTGTAGGACTTACTTTTAAGTTTTGATTTTAATGTCATTCGTAACATCGAAAGCTTTGCATTCAGATTTTGAATCTGGTTTCGTTGCCCAGAGTTTTTTCTCATTTGGACAAATTTAAATGCAAACATGGCAAAAAGTGCCAGAATCGAGAAATTAAATACAAAACCTGTGAATGACAGCAAACTATCCATGTATGTCGTCTCGGCATACAATCCGCTTAATTTGACTGGTCGGTGGTCCAGAATCGTTTAAAATTACTCAGGGTTAATGAGATAACAGGCTGAGATTCTCGAATGAGTCTCCGTTTATTAGAAGGGTGCCTTAGATGCCAAGTTCTGGGGCGTTTGCCAAAACCAGCTATTTGTATTGATGTGG
>JAYUTU010000137.1:0-5932 GCA_043754975.1 Bdellovibrionales bacterium
TTTGCCACTAAATCAGCCAACCCTTCCCGAGCCGCGTCCAAAACAGCCCCCGCGTCGCGGTCCCATAACCACTGTCCCAAGTTTTCAATTCCAGCCAGCCCATTAACGTAAACTTTTTTAAACTTAATGACGGTCATGCGGTTATCTAGTGCCCCGGTGTTCCCTTCATAACTAGATGGCAGTACATTGGCGCAGTAGACGTGAAAGAACGGTAGCGTTGCTTCAACGCCCCTAATTCCTTTGCGATTAATCATAGCTGGCGTTTTATCTCTGACTTTTTTAAGCGTGTTTACGTCAAGTGCCACGTCTTTCGGCAATTCAGTAGCGATGTTTGCAATTTTTCCGATGGCCGGTTCCCATTGAAAAGAATTATTGGTTTTAACGGGTTCGATGCTAGATACATTTTTTTCACCAAGAAGTGCCTTGATCATCAACGCCATTGTGGATTTTCCACTGTCAGAATCGCCTACCAGAAAAAAGATCCACGGCTTGTAAGGAATGAGTGCCGCGCCTAGCATTTGCTTCATCATACGAACGCCGTCAGGCCCCAGGTCCACGAGTCTTGATTCGAAGTATTTTTCTAGCTGACCGTTACGTGGAAGTGTATGTTCAGCTTGAAATGGAAACGGTTTACAAGACCCCAGATAATCTTCCATGCGATGTTCACGAAGCGTGTGTATAATTTTACCACTATCATCTTTGCGCATTTCAACCGTGCCATCTATAAAATTAAAAAGGTGCGAAGAACTTGTGAAGAATTTATTATTTTCTGGGGCCACTGGGATTTTTATTTTCATTTGTTTAACTAATGATTCAATTTTATTAAAAGGTGCCTGATTCATATAAGATTTTGAAGCAAGCTCATAAAACATAGCGTGAGCGCGGTCCCTATCGCCACGCTCCCAGTGTGTACCTTCCCAAGAGAAAAAATCCCCTTCCCACTTAACTAAAGGCTTCCCGAAAGTAGCCAGAATCTTATCAGCCAGTTCGCCTTCGCTTAGTTCTAAGTTTGGATTATCTCTGACTTGATTTTCTTCGGACTGTTTTTTATTTACGTCAATGGGGTCGGCCCGTTTCTTTGGGTCTAACACTTTGTAAATTTTACATTTTGCTGAACAGTATGCTTTTCTAATCTCATCGTAGCACCCGAAGCGATATTCCTGTGGCTTAGAGTAGGCATCGTGGACCATGCGGATTGTATCACCGATTCGCTCGGTATCTGTCCCGTAGGTTTGTTGTGCCCAGGCGTTTAGTTTTAGTTCAGCCTGCTCTAACGTGTGACCGGTGTCCCTGGTATCATATATAATTCTAAGTCCGATGTCGTGACGATTGAATTGTGGAAGGCTTGAGACAAGCATGTCAGTAACACACGGCTTACCCTTCATGTTCTTGTACTTCATCGAAACGTCATCAAGCATTTCGCCTTGAGGGATTTCCTTTTGCTGAGATTTTTTACCAGTAAAATTTGTGTTACCTGCGACAGACTTGCCAAGGTCCACGAAGCCAAGAAGAAAGGGACTCGGCTCCGTTCCCTGTGGATGAAGCATCACTCCCGTTTGTTTTACGATAGCAAGATCCCTGATTTCCTCTAAGGTAAGTTTCGATGAGTTCGGAGTTCCTGGGAAAATCCTAGTTTTATGGAAGCCGGACTTCTCATGCTTCGATCCCGCTGCACGGAACTTGCGGTTCGCGTTCCAAATCCTAGTATCTACTGTTTTAAAAGTTTCCTTAAGGCCAAATAAAAAAGATTTAACGAATTGCTCAAGTTCGGTTTTATGCATACCTTCCTGCATAATTCCTAAACCCTGCATATTTATGCCGATGTGAAAGCCTTTGTTACCGCTGAAGTACAAAGTGAAGTCGATATTATTTTCTCTGAACAGCTTACACATGGCTTTGGCATCAACCCAGGCTTTTTCGCCTTTAGTTTCATCATCGTCCAAGTCTATATATATAGTATTAAAAACAGGCTTCATTAAACCTTCGTAACCGACAAACGTGTCACGTTTTTCAAGATCATAGTAGCAGTGGTACATGGAACCCGCGCCTAGCTTGGAAAGCCGGGCTTCAAGTTCCTCGGATGTTACGATCGAGTTTCGATCAAGTGCGGTGTCTACTGTCGGTGCAAGATAGTTATACCAGTTCATGTGCGTTATCCTTTTTACAAATCCCATCATTAGGATGAAGCTTTAGGTTTTCATTTTAAGGAAACGAGTGTCATCAAAAAAATCCTAAGTGTGCGGAAGCTGGTCGGCGCAAAGAATCATTTAAGTAACTTCTAGTGTCTGGAAATAACAGGACATACTATCTGTAGTATTTCCAAAACTGCCGAACTACTTATAATTTATTTTGACAACGCTAAAAAAATGAACGATCTATTCTTCATCCCCTCAACATTCTGCAATTTAATTTTATTAGCAATAAAGCTAAAACCTAAAAGGAATTGTTATGATTAAGTGGAGTCCAGAGTTAGTTCAGAGTGTGCACACGTATAAAAATAAAAACAATGTCACCGTTGAAAAAGCGTTAGCGGATTTAAAACTCCCTATGGGATCGTTTTACAATGCCGGAACTTTAATGGGGATTAAATGAATATTAACAATATACTAAAAATATTATCGTTGATTATGGTATCACTAGCAGTGGGATTTTTAATTAGCTCATGTGTAGCTGCGCAAAAATGTAGAAATATTTGTGCTCCGTCAGAAGAGTGTAAGCAGAAATGCATGACAGAGTACGAATGGAAAGAATTAAACGGTTATTAAAAGGAGCTTAAGTTGAAAGACATGGCTGCGGATCAGATTAAAATATTAGAAACTGCGGATTGGTTTTACGAGTATGCGGACGATTTTAAAGTGTACTCAGCGGGGCGCACGTCGTTTCAAAACGCTGTTGCGGTGTTAATGGGTTGCAACGATACGGCACAGGAAATTTTAGTAGAAAAATATGTACCGAAGCAAGTTCAAGACGAAGTCCGTAAAGTTCTACGGCAAAGGCATCACTGATGAATTACATTTTTAAACCAGAAGATTTTGCATTATCAGTAAACGCAAATTTACAACGCGCAGAGGAACTAAGATTATATAACTGCGAATTTGTAAATCGTAGAATAAAAGAAGTAATTGAAACGTGGCCGGAAGTTCGGATAAACAGAGCGTCCGACGGTAAAATTAATAATATGACTACGGTTTTGGATTACGCAGAACAACATAAAAGTTTTTGGACGCACAAAGCACGACTTGCGTTCATCGAAGAAATCCCAAAAGAACCGTGTAAGCATGAACCAGAAATGTTTCGAGATGCTAAGGGCTACTATATTGCAAAATATGTTTGTCAATTTTGCGGCGTCAAACTTGATTACAAAGCCGAGTGGAAAGAGAAGACATGAATGAAGTACCTTGGATCGATTCAACAAAATGGAATCCAGATTTTTGGTATCCGTTAGCAGTAAGCTCAGTGTGGACCGATCCGAAAAAATGTACAGTGATTGACGGGTACGATATTTTCAAATTAAGTCCTGAAGGTTTTGAAGGTGACGTTGAGAGTGTATTACCAAACTCAGATTATTTTAATTTTCAAACCGCCGTTGAAATATGTGAAGCGCACAACGGAGAAAGTTTTAATTTAGTATGACCCCACTAAAAAATGAAAAACTAGAAGTACCAAAATTTGTAATTGATGAACTTGATCGGATGCATCTGTTACTTACTCATCCCGGAGCCGATCAAACAATGAAACAGTGGGCGAGAGAAAAAGTAGACGCGCTCTATGAATTAATTTTTCCAAGACCTATATTTATACGGGAGATGAAATGAGTAGAAGTGGATATTCAGACGATTGTGAGAATTACGGATTGTGGCGCGGAACGGTTTTAGCTTCGATCAGAGGTAAGCGCGGCCAAAAACTTTTAGCCGATCTAGCGCAAGCACTTGATGAAATGCCGGTCAAAGAGCTTATCACTCAAGAACTAAAAACCGAACACGGCGGATTTTGCACGTTAGGTGTTCTTGGGGAGAAACGCGGAATCGACATGAAAGAACTTGACCCCGAAGCCTCAGATATTGTTGCAAGAAAATTTGATGTTGCGGAACCACTGGCAAAAGAAATCGTTTACCTAAACGATGAATATTGCGCGAGCATGACACCTGTAGAGCGGTGGGCATATATGCGGAAATGGGTTCAGGAGAAAATAAAAAATGTCAGATAAAATGAATACCGTTTGGAATTTAGACGGCGTACCTGAGTTATCGCGCGAAAAACAGTTGGTAGTTCTGAATAGGCTTCAAGACCGTGTTCACGAACTTTACGACGCGTTGGTTCTTGCGGAAGAATTTATATCTGCAAATATGAATCAAGTGCATGAAATGAAACCTATCTACGATGCGTTAGGAAAAAGCGTGGAGCTAAAATGAAAAGTAAGCCCGACATCACAATAAACGATCCGTCGGCGCTAATTGAAATTTTAAAAGGTGCAAGCGTTGATCAAGTGAAAGTATTTGCAGACGTCCATGCGACCGAAGGAATAGCGTATCTTATCGTAAGCCCAAAAATTAGATACGAGATGACGCAAATACTAATGAAAAAAATCCGAACGGAGAGGCGGGAGAAAAAATGAAATACTTATTAGTTTTACTTTTATTATCTGGATGCACGCATTGGTACAAAGAATGTCGTAGGGTTTGTTTACCTGACGAAGGTTGCTCACGAGTTTGTAAAATGCCTGATGCGTGGGTTGACGAGGACGAGCGCTAATGTTTGAAATAGAAGATGAAATAATTTACAACCTTGAGCAAGAATTAAAAACATTAAAATCTGAAAACGAAAAGCTCCGTACCGAAAATAATTACTATTCAAAAGAGCTTGGTAGGCTTCACCGCGAATTAAATTTCCTTAAGAAAAAAATGACCAAAGCTTTAGAGCAAAGAGATTATTATTTAACGATCGCAAAACCAAAGTACATAGATAGTGAACGATACAGCTGCGACAGAGATATTGAATTAATAAAATAACAAAGGGGATAAAATGCTAGCGTTAATTGGAATGTTAATTTTAATAGGGGCTGTTTTGTGGGCTGTAGGTTACGCGCCGTTTTTAGATATTAACATAAAGCGGATTTTATATATCGTGATTGTTTTGCTTACGGTTGTGTATCTGTTGAATTATTTCGGCATCATGCCAGCACTCCCGCGGGCTAGATAAATGCTTAGGGAATGGTGGATAAAACAATTTAAACACGACCCGAATGTGGAACCGATCCAAGCTTCACAATGGGAAATAGACGAATCAGAAAATTATCACTGAAATGATTAGATATTACAGGCGCTAAATTGGAAAGGTTGGGGAGAAATGAAAATATACAAATTAACAATTAATAAAGTTTACGAACCTCAACATGCAATATCATCTAATTTTATTGCAGCAAGGACTTTGGTTTCTGAAACATTTTATATGAAAAAAAGAAGACGCCGAAGCGATACAAAAATCAAAGTACGAAGCAGCTGCAGAGTTGTTTGGCTTAAACAATGGCTTTGAAGCAATCATCACCGAGGTAAATGTAAATGTCTAACCACTTTAAAACCCAACAAGAAATATGGAAGTATGTCGCTGATGGCGGTGTGGTTATTAATGTTAACTCTGGAAAGGTGCTAAAATTTGAAAATGGTTTTATGGAATGTGTTTATATTTTCGCTCACCCCGATATGTGGAAACCATACATCGAACCCAAGGTAATAACTAAAACAAAAGTTTGGTGCTGGGAAAAGATATACAGAGGCACGACGTTCGGTTTTACATATATCGGCGATACTTCTGGCCTTTATTGCGAAGGATGCGCAGCTAAAAATCTACACGAACGGACAATTTTATAATCAAAACACGGAGTGGATCGGTATCGGCATTCATCTGTATTACTGATCCACTCCCACTTTCGTTT
>JAYUTU010000138.1:0-2719 GCA_043754975.1 Bdellovibrionales bacterium
GAATCGCAAAAGCTCAATATTCGGTATGACTAGGCCTGCAATTCAATGCACAAACCCGCCACGCTTTAAAAAGATGTCTTTTTCGACCGAAGCTAAGGTGCTACAGCAAATTTTTCACATGCGGCAGCCAATCGCCAAGAGCAGCATCATAAGGACGGTCTCTTTAAGCCTTCCCAGGATGACAAAATAATCAGAAGTCCGATATCGCGGTCTCCTAGACTTAAAGCAAAATCGATATCCTAACAAAAAAATATTTATCCTTAGAAATTTGTGCCAGGCTAAAACGAATTGGCGCTTTGTAATAATGTGCTCCGATTAAAAGCAATTCTCAAAAAGGATATCATTTTAATCCAGCACTGGATTTCGGAGTAAATTATTTTTATTTTTTAAATGGGTTAAAGGATTGAAGGACTTTTAATTATATAATTTTCGAACGTTAAAATTTTAAAGTTCGAAATAATACAGCCTCAGCTAACACGCCGAGGCCGGATTTAAAGTGGTTTGGGTTGTTATTATTTAAATGGAATTATAGAATTTAAATTTCCGGCTGCCGATTCATCAATAGGGTTTGCATGGCCTAATAACGGCGCTAAACGATTAGCCACTGATCATCTAAAAAAATCAGTGGCTACATTTCATATTTTATGAAATCAGAAACTATATTAACCGCGTGGGGCTAAAATCGCTTTACCATCTTCTAAAATAATAGTGCACGAATAAGTTGAACTTTTTTGTGTTCTTTCTACGTTACAAGCTAAATCTTTTTTATAAACTGTTGTACTGCCGTTATCATAATGCTCAATGTCCTCTGAATCTATTGCAGCCACACCAAAAAGCGCTTCCGCCGCTTTACCTGTTACGGTAATGCTCAAGCGATTACTTAATCCTGCTTGGCGCGAAACTTCAGCGTTTCCAATATTTTTATCCATTGAAAATGCGCTCACTGACATTAATTTGGTTGAGTGCCAAAGCTCTATTTACGGTCGGAACTCTTTAGCCGCAGGCAAATAAATAGCAGCACTTCAAGAATAATAAAAAAGATTGAAAATATTTTTATAAAATTAAATTCAAAAAAGGATCGCTCAACGAAGAAGATGCTCGCACTAGATGATGTTTGCAGCTTACATTTGTATTCTCTATTAGTTCTTTGAGTGCATGCTTGTGTTAAAAGATTGTTTCCATTTTGAATTGAGACACAGAATTGGTCCAGGGTATAAGTTTTGAGTAACTCTTGATTCATTAATACGAAGGTGGCATTCGAATCGCCAGCTTCTAAACTCATCGCGGCCTTTTGACAGACGGTTTCCGAATCAGCTTTGTGATCCTTTTGTGAGTATATAAAATCGAAACTACGCATTCCAAGGGTTAAAATTAAGCTGCCTAAAAAAGAAATTGCGAATTGTTTTTTTCGATTCATGGTGCTTTAGTTTAAGTCCCTTCTAATTGTTGTCAATAAACTCAATCAATCGCGGCAGGTCAGCGGGTGTGGAACTTAGGGACATCGGCGCCTTTTTTTGGAAAGACTTTTGCCCAAGCTGACCGGTTTTACCGGTTAAACGTCTGAACAAATCCCAATCTCAATAAGATCGAAGTGGCCAGGCCCATGTAAGGTCCATGAAGCTGCTCTGACGGCTTCCTGACCATGCTGCTACCGAGAGGTATTTAGGCTCGGTGGCTTTTTCGCGTGGTCAGAATGGTGAGGGGCCTGTTGAAAAAGTCGCTGCGCATATTGGCGAAAACGCCGATGATTGGTTATAACGGTTTTAAGAGGAATTCACCATGCAAGGACAGCATCAGTATCAGCCCGAGCTTTTTAGCCAAATCGATTACGAGAATTTAATCCCAAAAAGTCATCTACTAAAAATCGGTATCTTTCAACAGGCCCATTGGGTTAATGAACAAAATTTTACGACAGCTTTTCGCTCTAATTTAACAATAATCTAGTCTTTCGGTTCCTTTAAAATAGAATTATATTGATCTTACAAACAAGTAACAAAGGAATGCTATGAAAAATATTTTAGGTTCGTTATTAATTCTATCGGCTTTTGGTACTGCCGCGTATGCGGGGGAAAAAGTAAGATTGCCGGCTTCCATAGATTGTGATTCATCAGAAATCACCAGTGATCTTAGCGAACTGGCCTATTTACTGAACATCCAAAAAGTATTAAAACAATCTCGGTATGAAAAAATGATGAATGCACTCAACTCAGCAAAGACTTGCGAAGAGGCTAATAAAACTTTAGTTGTGGCGATTGGTGACTGTGTTTTAACCGACCGAAAAAAGGTTAGCTGCAAATAATCTTTACACAAGAAATTAAGGCTGGATTCAATAACCCTTCATTGTGAAAATTTTTAGCTACGCACAAAGCCGCTGTAAAAAGCGGTTTTGTTTTGGCCCCCAGCGTGTCAGGACGGACAAAGCTTTCCTAATCTCCAGCTATGAAATACTTCATTTTCCAACCAGTTGAAGTTTTTTGAAATTGAGCACGATAGTCAGAGGAACTGCGCGCATTTGATTTAGCGACATATCCAATATTCTTAGAGCCAAGATCAATAATATACCAGCCATCTTTTTCCCGTGTGTCAGCAAGCTTCAAAACTTCAAAATTTGCGATTCGTACAACTTTGGCTTTCGAGTCGGGTTTATTATAAATTGGTGTTTTTTTGACAATGGTTGCCACGTGTTCAAATGAATCGAATTTATCAGGCCACTTCGAGT
>JAYUTU010000139.1:0-2704 GCA_043754975.1 Bdellovibrionales bacterium
GTGGAAAGTCTTATCACGAAGCGCCCTATTGATTTACAGCAACAGACACTGGAAATTATGAAAACTGTTTCTGAAAATGAACTGGGCCCCAGCACACAAGTTATTTTAAATGCAGCCATTAAAAAAAATATTCCTTACCGGCGATTGTGTCCTGAATCTAGCCTGTTTCAATTGGGCTACGGAAAAAATCGCAAATTTTTTCAGGCCTCAACAACAGGTGGAACTAGCCTTATTGCGGCAGATATTGTTCAGAACAAATATTTAACGAAAATGCTTCTTAAGAGCAATTTCTTGCCAACTCCTGATGGGGCTCTGGTAACAAACCTTGAAGAACTAAAACAAGCAGCGCAAAAATTAAAACCTCCGTATGTGGTAAAGCCCTTTGATGGCAACCAAGGCAAAGGAGTCATTCTTAATTTAATTTGCCCCCTCGAGCTTGAATCAGCATTTGCATATGCGCAAAAATTTTCTTCGAAAGTTCTCATTGAAGAGATGTGTGAGGGCGATGATTTCCGTGTGCTCATTGTTGCTGGCCAGTTTTTAGCCGCGGCTCTACGTAAACCACCAGCAATTACAGGGGATGGTCACTCCACAGTACGTGAACTTATAGCAGCAATAAATGCAGATCCAAATCGCGGCGAGGGCCATGAAAAATGGCTAACAAAAATTGCGTTAGATCCGGTTCTACAAACTTATTTGGGAAAACAAAATATTGGGCTTGATAGCGTTCTTGAAAAAAAACGGGTCGCTGTGCTTCGAGGTAATGCCAATCTTTCCAGCGGCGGAGTAGCCATTGATGTTACAAAAACCATTCATCCAGATATAATAAAACTTTGTGAGCGAGCAGCCAGATTATTAAATTTGGACATCTGTGGCATCGATTTAGTTCATCATGACATCACTCAGCCGCCTCAAATACAAACAGGACCGCAAACAGGGCCGCAAACAAAAATCATTGAAATCAATGCAGCACCAGGCCTACGAATGCATCTTGCAGCTGCAGGTGGCGGTGAGCAGGATATTGGAAAATCAATTATTGAAATGCTGTATCCTGATGGCCAGTCGAGCACAGTTCCGCTAGTTGCCGTAACAGGCACCAATGGAAAAACAACGGTCTCAAGGCTCATTCATTCCATTCTAAGTCAGCAGTACCAAACGGTGGGTTTGACCACCACGGAAGGTATTTGGATTGGTGCCGATAAAATTGAAAGCGGAGACAGAACCGGTCCAGTATCAGCAGAAGCTGTTTTGTCAGATCCAAAAGTAGATAGCGCTGTTTTGGAAGTTGCGCGCGGTGGACTTGTGCGTGGTGGACTTGGATACAGTTGGTCAGATGTGGGAGTTATTACAAATATTCGGGCCGATCATTTAGGTCAGGATGGAATCGAATCGGTCGAAGACCTGGTGTGGATAAAATCTGTTGTTGCAGAACGAGTTCGATCGGGTGGCACGTTAGTTCTTAATGCGGATGATCCTGCAGCCTTATCTGTACTTAGTAGAAAAAAAGTAAAAGATATCTCTAAAAATATTTTTTTGTATTCGCTCAATAAATTCAATCCATTTTTTAACGAGCATTTGCTTCACGGAGGAAGTGGCTGCTGGTTAGAAGCTGGATATATTTTTGTTCAATGTAATTCAGTTGTAAATCGTTTAATGTCAGCAGCCTCAATTCCAATCACATTTAATGGCCTGGTTGATTTTCAAATTGCAAACTCCCTAGCAGCCGTAGCAGCAACTGCTGCATTAGGAATCGACTTAGAAAAAATTGTTAGCGCTCTGACAGAATTTGTACCCAATTCGTCTAATGCGGGACGATTGAGTTTGTATAAGGTCCACGACGGCCACGTGATTTTAGATTACGGACATAATCCAGATGCTTTGGCTGCTGTCGGTCAAATGGTTCAACAGTGCAAAGGATTTAAAAAAACAGTCGTTATTGGTCTTCCGGGCGATCGCAGTGATGAATTATTAAAACAGTGTGCCGCATCCATCGCCACTTACTTTGATCGATACATAATAAAAGAAGATGATGACTTGCGCGGCCGGAAACAGGGTGAAGTCTGTGAACTTATTCGCACAGCGATCTTGAGCAAAAATCCAGACGCTGTTTGTTCTATTATCCCACAAGAAAAACTAGCGATTTCAACAGCATTAACTCAGCTGCAATCCAACGAGTTAGTCGTTATTTTTTATGACCAATTATCAATTGCACTCGATTCACTAAAAGAATTTGAGCCTCAGCCTAAGCTGAGGCTGCCAGAATTGATTTCGGGAACTAAACCGCAGCAGTACAAATCACCGGACACCTTTGTTTATGGTTTTCCACAATGAGCGTGCTTCTGTCTATGACCCGGCGACGTAAGCGGCTAGCGCGAAAGAAAGGCCCCGGGGCCTTGATCATTATTGGGGAGGGGTATGGGGCTGGCTTTCAACCCCGGACCGCGCCATGCGCCAATCTAGAAGGCTGAAAGCTGGCGACTGGGGCTGCTTTCCAAGGATTTCTCCGTAGTCAATATGGCTTGATTATCGCACCGGGCAACAGGTTGAAACAACTTTCAGACCGTTGCATTTATTGTGCAGTGCAAGGTTGCATTTGCCTAAAATTGGGGGCATAGTGAATCAAAGGCTTTTGTTTCGTTGCTGCCTTTCAAGCGTGTAGGGCAGTTTTTGTGTGCAGTGTTTTTTCTTGTCATAGGAGTTTTAT
>JAYUTU010000140.1:0-5892 GCA_043754975.1 Bdellovibrionales bacterium
AGATAAGAAAAAATAACAGGATGAAGATAAAGTTTTGGGGAGTGCGTGGCTCTATTCCGAGTTCTATGATGACAGAGCAGTGGGCCCAGCATTTTAAAAATTTAATGCACGAGTTCTTTAAAAGTGGCAACACCTCGGCAGAGCAAATCGAATCATTTGTAGCGAAAAAAAGTGTTCCACAAATCGGCGGTTACGGCACCGGCACAACGTGCGTTGAAGTTTCTGACAACCAGAAATCAATAATTATTGACTGCGGCAGCGGATTAAAAAATTTAAACGATGCACTAATTCAATCTGGAGCTATCAAGACGCAAAATGAATTTCATATTCTGATGTCACATTTTCATTTGGATCATATTATGGGAATGCCCTTTTTCACTCCACATTTTTTTAAAGGCAAAACGATTCACTACTACTCTGTGCAGAAAGAAACGGAATCCATTGTCCGGCAAATGTTTGCTAAGCCTACTTTTCCTATCACTTTTGAAGCGTTGCAAGCGGATATTAAATTTCACATAATTAGGCCCTACGAAAAAATAGCTATTCAGGACTTTACAGTCACTGCGTATCAATTGGATCATCCAGACCCATGTTACGGCTTTCGTGTGGAAAAAAATAATAAAGTTTATGCACATGCAATAGATCATGAAGCTGTTCGAACATCGATGACCGAGCTTGGTTTAGATAGTGGACTTTTTAAGGCTGCCCATCTTCTTTATTTCGATGCCCAGTACACAGAGTCGCAAATGGTACAGAAAAAGGGATGGGGTCATGGAACTTGTGATCGAGGTTTTCAAGTTGCTGCCAATTTTGGTGTTGAACAAATACTTTTTGCTCACCATGATCCTTCTGCTGACGTTCAAGCTATTGATCAGCAAAAGAAAGAAGCCCAAGTCATCTTACAAGAAAAATTCCCAGCATTAGCTAAAGGACCAAATTTCAAATGGGATTATGCTTATGAAGGCCAATCCATTCAGTTATAAATTACCGCTTAAATACCAGCTCAGTTTCCAAATTTGTTCTAAATAAATTTATAAATCTTTTTTCAACGGCTTCTGACCAAAGAAAGTCATCTGGAAACCAGACTTGATTATATGTCTTCATGAGACCTAACCAGATCGGCACGGCGCCGCTGCCGCCAGTTAGCTTGCTGGATAAGCTTTGGTCGTAACCCAGCCAAACAACTGCAGTCTGGTGGGGAGTAAAGCCAGCAAACCACGCATCTTTGTTGTCTGACGTTGTCCCCGTTTTACCGGCTGAAGGTTGATCCCAACCCAATGCTTTTGCTGATTTTGCAGTTCCGGATTTTAAAGTTTCTTGCATCATTCCTACAAGGACTTGGGTTTGCATGGGATCCAGGCGCGACTCTTTTTGAATTTGAAATTCATAAACTAGTCTCGAATTGCTATCTTCGATGCGCTCAATAAACGAAGGCTGTTGATAGTTTCCGAAATTAGCCAATGTCTGGTACGCCTGAAGAACTTCCATGGGATAATGTTCACTAGCACCTAAGCTCAGAGACGGATTTTCGACCATCTTAGACGTAAATCCGATGCTTTTAAGCGTTGTAATAATTTTTCCAAGTTGAACTTTTTGCGCAAGCCGAGCTGCTGCTGCATTCAGGCTTTCTTTTAAAGCAAAATATAAAGGGACATCGCCATTAAATTTTTTATCATAATTTTCTGGACTCCATTTTTTTTTATCAAAGAGCCATTCAAACTTTTCATCCGTAATACGCGTTTCTGGATTCAGATTTGCAGCGCCTTCAATTCCGTTGACCAACGCCGTTAAATAAATAAACGGTTTGATCAGCGATCCAATTTGTCGGTGGCTGTCTACGGCTCTGTTAAATTGAGTCTGCCTGTAATTTTGTCCGCCAACGACAACAGTTACTAAGCCGGTTAAATTTTCTGCTGCTAAAACAAGGCCTTCTAATCTTCGGCCACTTTCTTTATTTGTTTGCAAATTTTTTCGATTGGCTTCTAGTTCACTGATATGCGCCAGCAGCGATTTTTGTGCCGCAGTTTGTGCATCTAGATCTAAACTCGTAAAAATTTGTGCGCCTTCAACTGCAATTCCCTGGCGAATCATTTGCTTACGAACTGCATCGAAAAAATACGGTGCTGTCTCGACAGCTTTTGCAACTTGTACTTTCGGTAGGCTAGCTTGAGTTGCTGCAGTAAATTCTGTTTCTGCAATTAATTTTAAATCCAGCATTTTTTTTAGGACTGCATTCCTGCGAGCCAATGCCTTCTCTGCTTTTTTCCATGGATTATTCTGAGCGGGGTTGTTCAGCAATCCGGCTAATAAGCTGCATTCTGATAAATTTAAATTAGGCAAAGGTTTGCCAAAATAAACTTCTGCAGCCGCACCAAAACCTCGAACCTGAAAAGCTCCTGACTGGCCCATGTAAATAATATTTAAGTACGTTTCTAAAATTTCATCCTTAGTCCACTGCGATTCTAACTTAATGGCTAAGTAAATTTCTCTTAACTTTCGTTTTAAACTTTTTTCTGGAGTTAAAAAATAGTTTTTCACCAGCTGCTGGGTGATTGTACTGCCGCCTTGAGCAGCACGCATTTTTATAACATTTTTAACAAATGACCGGGTCATTCCCGTATAGCTGACCCCGGAGTGATCCAAAAAATCATTATCTTCAATGGCGATAACTGCATTCATGCAGTCAACGGGGATGTTTGCAATTTTATATTCATGTTGCATGATGGGTTCTTGTCCTCGAAATTGGGCGACTAAAATTGGATCTAGCGCAGCATGCCAGTGAGCTTTCCAGGGTAGGCCGCTGTTCGTAGCTAGGATTCGAGATTGATCTGAAATCGCGACCACATAATTTTCTTGGCGATGATTCTGCCATATCCAGCAGTACTTCACTCCGCTGGCAATTTCAGTGCGCTGATCTGGTAAAAGAAGCAGGAGACATTCAGCGCTCTCAATTTTTTTTGCATCGCCAGCCAAGAGACTTTGCGTACCTTCGCGGAGTCGAAAATTTTGTTTTTCAAGCTGCTGTAAAAAAGTGGCGTCATTCCAGCGTTGTCCCACTTTGAATTGGGGGCCCCGTGCGAAGTAGCGTGTCGACACTGAAAGCTCAGCAGTCTCAACTCTATTTTCAATTTTCTGAACTGAGTCTGAGTCTGTCTGAAAAGGCCACAGATCGGCAAAAGATTCGGCAGCTAGAGGCTCAGAAAATAAACCGATTCCAAGCAAAAGCAGCCCTGCAGCAGCGACACTATTCAGGCTTGTCAACAGTCTGCAAATGGTCTTTAATTGGGTCAAAATAAGGAGCATAAGACATAAAATGATGAAGCTCACAACAAGTCAAATACAAAGGATTGCAGACAAAGTCCTTAATCAATGGAAAACACAAAATCTAATTACATTCAAAGTCGACGAAAAAGTTGTTCTAAAAACGATTGTTGATTGCATAACAGAAGAATTTAAAAAAGAAGAAAATTTGGACCGCGAGGTCAGCGGAATGATCGAAGAGCTTCAACGCCAACATGGTTCTGAATTTCAACGGCACAAAATGTTTCCGATTCTAAAGCAGAAATTAGCGAAAGAAAGAAAAATTATTTTATGATTTTATCTGAAGACCGCCAAAGCCACTTAGCTCATTTAATTACGGATAAAGTCTGGGGCGATGATATCGCTGATTTTTCAGATGATGATCTGGCGCTGAAAGCAACAAAAAAGGCGATCATCGAATTTGTAAAAGAGCACAACGATATCGACAAAAAGGCCCGCGAAAAAGTAAATTCTCTCAAGCGCGGTGTTTTAGAGGGGTCCCCAGAATGGGATATTATGTACAAAAAATATTACGAAGAGGAAAAGAATCGCCATGGGAAGTAAGAAACTAATGAAATCATCAAAGAAAAAAGCCGCACCGACAAAAAAGAAATCGGCAGTGAAAAAATCTGCTGCTAAGAAGCCAGTCAGCAAAAAATCGGCAGTGAAAAAAACGGCAGGAAAAAAAACGACGACGACCAAAAAAGTTATGCCAGCCAAAAAAGCGGCTGCGAAGACCACTAAGGCTATCGTTCCTTCGAAGCCAGTAAAGCCCGTTAAGTTAACAGATTATTCGAAAGCATTTACTCCGTTGGCCGACCGCTTGGTCGTGCGTGTTGTGGAGACTGAAAAAATAACTGCGGGTGGAATTATCATTCCTGATTCGGCATCTGCAGTTGTCGGGCACTTAAAAGGCGAGGTGCTTGCGGTCGGGGGCGGCGCCAAGAACAAAAAAGGACAGGTTCGGCCACTTGATGTGCGTCTGGGGGACTATGTTTTGTTTGCTCAATACTCGGGAACAAAAATAGAATTCAATGCTGAAGAATTACAGATCGTAAAAGAATCTGACGTTATGGGAATTGTTCAAAAATAAATTCAAAGGATAGTGTATGAAGAAAATTATATTTTTAAGCTTAATTATTTTTACAACGAATGCGTTTGCGTTATCAATCGATTGGACAGGTGGGTACCGCTTAGAATACACAGAAATTGATCGACCGTCGTTAGCAGAATCTAAAGAACGAAAAGCGTACGGACTTAATTATCTTTATTTGCAGCCGAAGATTTTGGCTTCGGACGGTGTAAATATTGTCAGCCGGTTTGATGTTTTTTCTAATACACATCCAGCCTATAAAAATTCGCAATTAGGTTCTACTTTTGGCAGTGGACTCAGTCCCAATGGCCCAACAGCAAACGGTGCAAACATAAATTCTGAAAACCAAGATGCAAGCTTGATGCGTGTTAGTCAGCTGTATTTAAATGTGAATCATGAATATGGTTCGTTTGTCGCAGGAAGGGCTCCGATCGAATTCGGTATGGGCATTACACACAATGCAGGTTTAGAGCCATTTGCCCACTGGTATGACACGCGTGATATGGTTGGATATAAGTTTATTGTTGATAACATTTCATTCATGCCGATTTTTTCCAGAGTTTCACAAAAAGATTTCGGACAAGGTGTTACGGCATCAGACCAAATTTTTGTTTTTGAGTATGACAACAAAGACATCGGAGCTAAGGCCGGATTATTTCACCAGACTCGTCGCAGCAGTCTTGAATCGAACGATGCCTTAACGGCACTGAATCCGTTGCCGTTTCCAGCGGGAGCGACATTAAGTTCAGGTTGGTCAACACAGACGATAAATTTATTTTTTGGTAGATCTTGGGAAGCATTTCAGTTTCGTTTAGAAGCCAGCTTCCTGACAGGTGACACAGGATTATCGGTAGCCGGTTCGCCGATTAAATTTAATTCCTATGCAGTCGCAGCCGAAGTGTTGATGCCGTCGCAAACAAAGTGGGAATTTGCAGGCAAATTTGGTGTTGCCAGTGGTGACGATCCAACAACTCCAAACACGATTGAAGGCTACCAGTTTGATCGCAATTACGACGTTGCGATGTTGTTATTCAATCATCGCATGGGCGGAAAAGATTTTTTAACTACAAAAATTATTCGTCCTGACCCTTCATTGAACGTTGGTAACTCGGCTGACGATGAAGCCATCGGTAACGTTATTTATTTAGCGCCGTCTGCGAAATACAAGTGGGATGAAAAATTTGATGTGAAAGCAACTGTCATTTACGGGCAGCTGTTAGCGAAGCCTACAATTTCAGTAGACACAGCAAAAGATTTAGGCGCAGAATTAGATATGGAATTGATTTACAAACCACGCGAGCGCGTCACGTGGTCGAATCAAATTGGTATATTATTTCCGGGGCAGGCGTGGAAAGACGGTGCTTCGAATTTAGATAACAAACTCAACTTTGGAATTGCAACTAAAGCCGCCATCACCTTTTGATTACAACGTGATAGCAGTTCGTACGACATCTTAGAATCAGCTCGAAGACATTTTGTCGGTGGTGAGCAGGGCCGGA
>JAYUTU010000141.1:0-2702 GCA_043754975.1 Bdellovibrionales bacterium
TAGATGACATCCGTGAAAGCATCGGCGAACTGCGTTTTTACTTGGATAAAATCAATAGCAAATAATATAAATTCAAAAATGATATATAAAAAAAGAGGAGCTAGTGCTCCTCTTTTTTATTCTAACTAACTTAAATCAGCACTCTTAGTAACGGTAGTGTTCTGGCTTAAACGGTCCATCTTCGCTGGTGTGAATGTACTTGGCTTGCTTGCTAGTTAACTTAGTTAACTTTGCACCTAGCTGACCTAAGTGAAGTGCAGCTACTTTTTCATCAAGATGCTTCGGTAAACGGTAAATAGCAATCTGGCTGTACTTATCACGGTTTGTGAAAAGTTCGATTTGCGCTAAGACTTGATTTGTAAAAGACGTGCTCATTACAAATGAAGGGTGTCCTGTTGCGCAGCCTAAATTCACTAAACGGCCTTTTGCTAAGACCACGATCTCGCGACCGTTTTTTAATGTGTGGATGTCAACTTGGGGTTTAACTTCGCGCTGCTTTGAATTTTTATTTAACCACGCTATATCGATTTCGATATCAAAGTGACCGATGTTACAAACAATCGCGTTGTCTTTCATTTTCATGAAGTGCTTTTCAGTAATGATATCGCAGCAACCTGTCGCTGTTACAAAAATATCAGCAATACTTGCAGCTTCATCCATTGTTACAACTTGGAAGCCTTCCATTGTCGCTTGCAAAGCACAGATTGGATCAACTTCAGTGACAAGCACGCGAGCGCCTAGGCCCTTAACAGAAAATGCTGAGCCTTTTCCAACATCTCCGTAACCCGCAACGACCACCACTTTACCTGCTAACATCACGTCTGTTGCGCGCTTTAAACCATCTGCTAAAGATTCGCGGCAGCCATATAAATTATCGAATTTTGTTTTTGTAACTGAGTCATTCACATTGATTGATGGCAATTTTAATTTTTTTGCTCGGAGCATGACTTCTAAATTGTGGACGCCGGTTGTAGTTTCTTCAGATAAACCGATAATTTTTTTAAGTTCTTTAACGAAACGAGCTTCGTGCATCATGTTTGTTAAATCGCCACCGTCATCAAGAATTAAATTAAAACCTTCGGCTCCCCATCCTGTGATGGTTTGCTCAATACACCAGTTGAAGTCCTTTTCGTTCAGACCCTTCCAAGCAAATACTGGAATTCCCGCAGCTGCGATGGCTACTGCTGCATGATCTTGTGTTGAATAGATATTGCATGATGACCAACGGATCTCAGCACCCAAGTGAGTGAGTGTTTCAATCAACACGGCAGTTTGAATTGTCATGTGCAGACATCCAGAAATACGCGCGCCTTTTAATGGCTGAGTTTTTCCGAATTCTTTACGTAAAGCCATTAATCCTGGCATTTCTTTTTCTGCAATTTTAATTTCTTCACGGCCCCAACGAGCTAATTCTGCGAATACTTTAGGATCGTTCATGGCCTCTTTGCAGACGGCATAATCTAGTTTTCCAGCTTTGGTCTTTGCTGCTGGCATTGATGTCATCTTCAGTGTTGATTTCACAGCTGGCTTTATAGCCGATTTTATAACAGGCTTCATATTTTTTGGCGTTGATTTATTCATTTTCATTTTTGTGTCCGATCTTTTTTCTGTTGTCGTTCGCATTTGATTTTCCTTCGTGTTAGTCGTTTAAATTAAAGTTAAAATTTCATATCCAGTGTCTGTCATCAATATCGTGTGCTCGAACTGAGCCGATAACTTCCCGTCCGTGGTCGAGTAGTATTTAATCGTCGATCCCGGAATTGTGTGCTCGACAAAATCTTCAGTGCCTTCGTTCACCATGGGTTCCACAGTGAAGCAAGTCCATGGAACTAAGCGCTCACCCTTGCCCTTTTTTCCAAAAGCTGGAACAAACGGATCCGTGTGAAAAATGCGACCGATACCATGGCCACCAATTTCTTTTACGGTGGTGTACCCTTTACGAGTCACATATTTATTTGTTTCAAATCCAATATCACCCGTCCAGCCGCCTACGGTGATCGCATTAATTCCAGTCATCATCGCCTCGTGGGCTGCGATGACTAAATTTGAAGCAGCTTCGGATACTTTTCCAACCTTGATGGTCTTAGATGTATCGCCAAAAAAACCATCTTTTTTAACTGTGACATCAATATTTAAAATATCGCCCTCTTGCAGAACGTAGGGCCCCGGTAGGCCGTGACAAACGACGTCGTTCACCGAAATACATGTCGACAGCGGATAGCCGTGGTAGCCGATACAGGCAGAAATAGCGCCCAAACTTTTGGTGTGATCGTCGGCAATTTGATCAAGTTCTAACGTGGTAATTCCTGCCTTCACAAATTTTTCAGTATAGTGCAAAACCTGCGCAGCCATCTTGCATGCGAGCTTCATTTTTATGATTTCTGATTTATCTAAAGGGAGGTCCGACATAAGCCAAGAATATAAATGAAAAAACCCCTTAAAGCTAGGCCTTAAGGGGTTTTCTATAAGCTAATAGACTTAATTCTAAACTAAAAAGAAGTTAGAATTTACTTTAAATGCTTAGAAACAAGTTTAGTCATTTCGAACATAGAAACTTGGTTCTTGCCGAAAATTGGCTTTAACTTGTCGTCAGCATTGATATTGCGACGGTTCTTAGAATCTTGAAGGTTGAACTTCTTGATGTAAGCCCATAATTTTTTTACAACTTCTGTGCGTGGAACTGGGCCAGCACCGATAACAGC
>JAYUTU010000142.1:0-2695 GCA_043754975.1 Bdellovibrionales bacterium
GAAGATAAAATCTAAACCTTTATTATATTTTTCTTCATCAAATAGAAAAACGGAATTCCCAGCACAATAATCAGCAATCCGTAAAGTGATGATTGGGTATTTGTCCTCAGAGTATTCAACAGCAGTAAGCTAGCCAAAACAATAAAAACAATCGGCACAACTGGATAACCCGAAGTTTTGTAGGGCCTGTTTACATTGGGTAATTTTTTTCTGAAGATAAATAGTGAATAGGCTACCAATGCATAAAAAATCCACGATGCAAACACCACGTAATCTGTCAGTTGATCAAAACTACCTGACAAGGCCATTATCACAGACAGCACAGCTTGAATGATAATTGATATGTAAGGAGAATTGGTTTTTTTATGAAGCTTTCCTAAAGATGAAAAAAATAATTTATCTTTAGACATTGCATACGGAACCCGAGCGCTTGTTAAAATAGATCCGTTCATCGCGCCAACCGCAGAAAACATCATCGCGATTCCTAAAAACATAATACCGTTCTGACCCATAAATGTCGCTGCTGTTTTTGCAGCTACGGGCAATGCATCTGGCTGATTCGAAGCACTGGAACTAGCGACTTCCGCAAATGGTAATGCATAAAAATAACAAAAATGAATTAAAGTGTATAGACCTGCTAAAAACAAAACACCCATTATTAAAGATCTTGGAATATTTTTTTGTGGATCTTTGATTTCGCCTGCCACCATTGGCATATTATTCCAACCATCATAGGCCCAGAGCGCTGCTAACATAGCTGCACCAAATGCGCTCCATCCAGGAAAGTTCGCATCAGTCCATGAACCTAAATTGTGTAGGCCAGCTGTCGGCGAGAAAAATAAAGCTCCGCCAATGATAAATAAAATCATCATCACTTTTAATAAAGTCATAACGCTTTGTAAACGGCCACCGAACTGGACATTCAGACAATTTAAACTTGAAAAAAATAAAATTACATAAATGGCTAAAGCTGTTCGTCCACCAATAGATTCTAAATTTAAAAACGAAGCTGCAAACGTTGCGGTCCCTACCGCATAAGCTGCAATTGTACCTGGTGAACTAATTAAGAATCTTTGCCAGCCATATAGAAAAGCCACAAGTTCTCCGTAGCCTTCTTTAAGATAGACGTATTCTCCTCCAGCTTTTGGAAACAAGGCGCCGATTTCAGCGTATGTTAAAGCTCCGGCTAAAGACAAAATTCCTGCTAAAACCCATGCTATCAAAACCCAATAAGAAGATCCGACCATTTGTGACATGATCGCTGCTTTTAGAAATACACCGGTCCCAATCATTGTCCCAACGACAAGAGCTAAGGCGGAAATAAACGAAAGTGACCTGTTTTGTTCATTCAAGTTAGACATATAACCTCGTGAAGTTAATTCTTAATATGGTTCAATTACTGTCTCATTTTTGGAAAAATTATCAATCAATTTATAGTTGTTAGATTCTCAGGTAAGATTTAAACAATAAGGCTAAGGGGTGCTTATGAAACTGTCTGCTATTTCTATTCTTGTTTCCGTAATTATTTCTTTTTTTTCAACAGCACACGCAGAACAAATCTCTGCAGGTAAATTTGTATTTATACGCGGTGATGTCACGATCAATCGTGTTGTGAACAACAAACCCATCCAAATGAAAGCTCAGATTAACGATCCTGTTTTTAAATCTGATGTGGTCGAAACAAATTCGAATGCGGCCGCCCGAATCCGTTTGATCGATTCAAATCAAATCGACATTTATCCAAAAACAAAACTATCAATCAGTGAATATATATATAAGCCAGCTGAAAATAAAAAAAATGTCGAACTCAGTATTGATTTCGGTAAAGTTCAATCCACAGTCCGTCAAAAATACGATGGCACAAAAAACACGTACCGCGTTAAAACACCTGGCATTGTCGCCGGTGTGCGTGGAACAATTTTTACAGTAGGTTTCGAATCAGGTCGGTCAAGTACTTCGGTCACCGAAGGGATCGTTGACGTTCGTGTTAATATACCAGGACAGGCCATCGGCTCTGCTGAATCGGTTGGGGCACTGGTTAAGGCTCAACAAAAAATTGAATTTTCACCTTCACAAAAAAGGATAGATGTTATTAATTTCAGTCAAGTTGACCAAGAAAAGATTAAAGTAGAACGAGAGATTTTTAAAGAAGCAGATATAAAAGTTGAAGAGAAAAAAGATCAAGAGAAAAAAGATCAATCTGAGAAATCATCAAACGATTTAAATTCATCTGGCAGTGAAATTTCTAATGCAAAAAAAGAAAAATTTTCGTCAGATAAAAAACCAAAAAAAGATCAATCATCTGCAGAGGCTGTAGGTTCTTCAATTGAACAATCGAACGACGACAGTTCCGGGAAAAATGATAAAAACAATGGTAAAGGTAAAGAACAAATTAAAGGAAAAGATAAAGAAAAAGCTGATCAGACCAAAGGATTAGGAAGAAGTGATCGCGCCGACGAAGCCCTTGAAAATGCCCGTGGCCAGCAAATTAAAGAAGCGGTTAGTAAAGGTCTTAAAGGACAGGAAAAATCATCTAGTGAATCTGGTGCTGCACGCAGAAACGAAGCTTTGCAACGAAAGCTGAAAGAACTCAACAAAATATCTGAAGCAACGAATGAACAATCCAAAGAAAGACTTAAACAGCAAGCCGAAGAAGAGGCTGCCAAGAAAAAAGCTGAAGAAGCTGCTGCAAAAG
>JAYUTU010000143.1:0-2677 GCA_043754975.1 Bdellovibrionales bacterium
TAAGGGCGTAATTGCCCTTTGATAGCGATAGCTTACGCGAACGAGATGCGTTCCACATTAAAGGCGCATTAAAAAAATTTAATCTGCTAATTTGTAATACGCCATACTGAAATGCGCCTGGATCACCTGACAAGTTTGAAAGAATAAGTATTAAGTTAAGAAAGAAGATTCTGATGTAATATTATTCATTTTGAAAACAAATAGGCTGCCTCGGGGTGCAGCAGGCCTGAAAGAAAGATCAGCGGCATGAAGTTTGGCAATTTTCTGAGCAATGGCAAGACCTAAGCCGAAACCAGTTGTTCGACCACTGGGCGCGACTCGAGAAAATCGCTCGAAAATAATTTTTTGATTTTCTGGTGATATGCCTGGGCCTTGGTCCTCAATTTCGACAATGGTTTCATTTTTTTCCCAGATTAATCGAATAAAAATCGGATCAGCAGCTGCCGAATACTTCACTGCATTTTCAATTAAATTGAAAAATAAATTCGACAACAGATCAGCATCACCGCGGACTTCCGTACGCTCAGAATTTTCGATGATATCAAATTTGATATGAATATTTTTAGTTGTCGCTAGTTTCTGCACACGTGCAATAACATCAATTAGCGTTTCATCTAATTTAATTTCAGATAGATTCATAGCCCCAAGCCCGGCATCAATTCGAGCCAATAGCAGCATGTCCTTTACAATTTTAGATAAATTATCAACTTCTTGCAATGCGCTTGTCAGAAACTGGGGTTCGCTACTTTTCATTTTTTGTTGAATTTCAATTTCACCACGCAAAATTGTCAGCGGCGTCAGAAGCTGATGGGAGGCGTCCGCGACAAAACGCTCTTGTGATAGAAATGCTTTTTCTATGCGGTCAAGCATCGCATTTTGTGTTTGTGCTAATTTTTGGATTTCATCTTTGGCTTTCGGAATAGGTACTCGCTGAGTTAAATCACTGGCATCAATTTGCAATGTCTTCTCTGTAATATCAGTGACTGGCTGTAAAGCACGGGCAGAAAAGTACAGGCCTGAAAAAACGGCAATCAGCAACACGGCCGGTAGGCCGTAGCTTATAATAAGCTGCATGCTATCTAACTGCGTTTCAAACGTCGACATCGGGACTGCAATCTGCAAATACAAATCTTTAGATTCTACAGAATCCAGCGGAAATGTTACTAAACGATAGGAATTAGCTTCCGCATCGGGGATGCCTGTTGTGTCATCCAGAGTGCGGTACGACGAATCCTGGCCCTTGCGAATACCGGTGATATCTTTTTCATACGGAAACTTTAAGCTTCCGAATTGTCCGCTTCGTACCAGCACCTTCCCAGAGGCGTGACGAACCTGTATCAATGCGGTGCCTGACGGAAATGGAAATATTTTTCCTTCGTCCACTTTCAGTGGGGGAAAAAGCAAATCGTTTTTCGAACCAATTTCAATGTTTCGTGCCACATCGATCGAATAATTATAAAGGGCATTGTCGAAATCTTGCATCAAAGAGTCATTTAAAAAATAGTACAGAAATCCCGAGAATAAAATGGTCGTGGTGCCGAAAATAATAGCGAACAAGCTGGTTAGACGAGTCCGAAGACTAATTGTCTTTAAGAACGTAACCAACACCCACCACCGTCTGAATTAATTTTTTACTGAAACTTGCATCAATTTTTTTGCGCAGTAGATTTACATAAACATCGATGACATTGCTTTCTGAATCGAAAGAAATATCCCAAACGTGCTCAGCAATCGAAGTGCGTCCCAACGGGCGTTCCGGGTTTCGCATAAAATATTCGAGCAAAGAAAATTCTTTTGCCGTTAAAGTCACTTCTTGATTTTGCCGAGTTACTTTCCGGTGTACCAAATCCATTTCTATTTCAGAATATTTTAAAATGGAATTAACTCCGGCGCGGGTATTATTTCGCCTGAGTAACGCCCGTACTCGTGCCAGCAGTTCATCGAACGAAAATGGCTTAGTTAAGTAATCGTCAGCACCGGCATCTAATCCGTGAACTTTATCTTTTGTTGTTGAAAGTGCTGTTAGCATCATGAGCGGACCTAAATAGCCATCTCTACGAATGTGGCGAGCAGTATCGATTCCGCTTTGATCGGGAAGCATCACATCTAAAATGACTAAGTCATATTCACTACTAGCAATATAAGATTCAGCTGCAGAGCCGCTTTCAGCAACGTCGACAGAATAACCGACTTCATTAAAACCACGTTTTAAAAACTGCGACGTTTTTGTTTGATCTTCGACGACCAGGATTCTCATGGCCGCATCTTAGAATGATAAAGGTAGGAGTCAAGAGCTCCCATCAGGGCCCGGTACTTGCGCGCCAGTTGATGATCCGCATCTAAAATTTCTTGGGTTGGTGTGTAATTCAGGTTGCTGTTGAGGCTGCTATTACGGCGAAACGCACCCAGCTGCGTGGCAGACTGTACGAATTCTGCGCGGGCCGCATCAAAAATGATTCGCTCATAGGTCAGTGCAAAACTTCGTTCGGGCGCACTGAACAAAGATCTGCCAAAAGTTTCAAATTGAGTTCGCGGTAAACTTAAGTCATAAAGTGTTGGCCAAATATCGTGATGGCTTGCAAATGAATTTTTAAAATTAGCCTGTTGCTGCTGAGTCAACTGCTGCTGCAGCTCCGGTGGCATCGAAATAAAAAATGGCACTGCCGATTTCATAAAA
>JAYUTU010000144.1:0-2668 GCA_043754975.1 Bdellovibrionales bacterium
TCCTCAAAAAAGAAATTTTTTTGAGGATTTTTTATCATTTAATCCCAAGCGAAATGATATGTCTATTTTTTTAGTATTTTCGTGGTAAACAAGTGTGGCTCTACGGCTCTAATCACAGATTGGAATGGTAGAAAGCGACATAAGATTTTTTCTAGTATCGCTCAGTTTTCCTTGGACTTCAAAAAGGCGCATTCGCGATTGGTTCCAAGTCGAGCTTCCTTTAGTAGAGTTTTCAACTTCACGATCCAATTGAATTTCTATCGCTTCAAGTTCTGCAACCTGAGATGACAATGTGTCAATTCTTTGCGCCAAGGCCTCACATACCTTTTGAGGCGTTTCAGCAAATGCTGTCAAAGAAATGGACATCATAGAAATTATGGCAACAACTTATGATGGTTGCCGCAAAAACAACTTTGGGTCCCGAAGGAGCGATCGAATTTCACCGGGACTTCGTTAAGACGATGCTGCCAACCCAGGTCCTTTTCTTGATCACTCACGAATTTCAACATAAAATAAATTTCGAAGAAAAACCGGTGACGGACAACGACCCGATCGGACCTTTCGTGCTCGGCCGCGATTTAATTGACGCCGCCTCTGAATCGATCGTCGCATTAGCGCGTAGGAACGGTAAGGTCGGAACTCAGTTCGGCATCAGAGACATTTTGACTGCGTCGCCAGCACCGGGACCGGACAGATCGGCGCGCGGATTTCAAGCTCTCGGCTTTTCCAAACTTCTGATTTGATGTCATACAGTACTAGTTTTAGTAAAAATCCCACCGACGGTTCTATTTTCTTACCGGATGCGAACAACAGCTCATTGGTTTTACGATTTGAGATCGTTAAGCCAAACAATTGTGGCGATCCCAATACTCTGAGAAAAACAAAAATAGAAATCATCCGCTCGACTCAATTGCCCGATGGCTCATTCGATGAAAATGTTGTTTCGGAAGGTGAAATGACCATAAATCCTATGTGTCCAGGATCTGATCCCAAAATTGAAATTTCGTCTGCGCAGGTCACGTTTTCTTGCAGTTACTTTGGATCGAAGGGTACGACGTCGTCCGCGTTGAAGGCCCGTAAGAAGGGTCCTTTCTATTACAATAATTTGTTTGCCAACTTTGGCGAGGTACAGTGAGCTAGTGGGGCTCTACGGCTCTACGAAAGGCGCAATCCGATTCAAGAAAAGATCGAACACACCATTACGCTTTGGATCCGAACTTATCGAATTCGTTCGATTTTGTTTGAAGGCTTAGTCTTTTTTAATTTCTGAGGGTTATTGTTTACAATCACGATTTTTCCTTGGCGTTGTTGCTTCATGCTCTCAACGCCGGACATAATTTCACTAAAAATATCGCGCTTCTTTTTCATTTTCGTCTCAGGCCGCAATACTATCAAGTATCGTGGTTAAAGTTTTAATCGATGGATTAAATTCTTTTTTAGAATCCATTAAGTCGTACAAAGTTTGTCTTCCAAGTTTGGCCTTAGACGCTAGTTTTGATTTATTAATTGTTTGCAGATGCGCAATAAGCACATCTCGCACGGCTTCTAAGTCGCCATCCATAAGGGCTTGCAAAACAGCCTGCTTAATCAATTTAGGATCGGCGAGCTCTGACGAGAATGGATCATGGACTACCAATAAAGGACTTTTTGATTTTTTCGAGTGTTTTTTTTGCTTTTTTGATGTCTTTGCTTTGTCCATTTTTATTTCCTCCTCCGAGTACAACGATGACCATTTGCCCAATGCGGGCGGTGTAAACACGCAGCCCAGAAACCCATTTAAGTTCTATTAAGTTATCAAAATAATTTGTCGTTCCAAAATGTCCTTCAACTGAAATTCGGTGTAAACGAGCAAGAATTAATCCTTGAGTAGGCTTTGTTTGCTCGTCGAACCAACTGTTAAATTCTTGAGATCTTAAAACTTGAAATTTAAGCTGCTTGTCCATTCTTGCTGTTCCTTTTGCAATTGTACGGTATTATAGACAATCTGTAAAGTGAATAAATGAGCTCAGGACTGATCCCAGGATAACTGATGTCACCATGATTCTGTAGTGACAAAACGGTGACAACAGCCAGGAAATCAGCGGTCAAAGAGGGGATTCGGCGGTTATTAGAAACGCAAGCTAACTTCTTGTTATTATTAAAAAACTTCTTTATTTTCGGTGACTTATAAAACGTGGCCTTAAGATCTTAAAATCCTGAGCTTCCAGGAATGGGGCGTGCCGGTTCAAGTCCGGCCCAGGGCACCAAATTGGCAAGTATTCGAACTCTAATGCCAGCCGCATCAAAATGATTAGTATCAATAATTAGCGATCAGCACCAGATGGATTTGCTATCTGGACAGTCCATTGTCATTTTGCTAAGTCTTTCCAAAGGAGATTCTAATAATGAATACATTAATTTTGATGGCATTACTTTTTTGCACTTACGGCCTGTTCAACATGGAGTAAAGATCGAGTTCAAAATAGTGATGGCAAAAACAATCTGATAATTTCAAATGATCCTAAGTGCAAACCGCTTCAAGATTCCTACACTAAATTTATAAATGAATTAGTTAGCCTAGATGCCAAAATCGCGTCCAAAGCTGCATTGTGTTCAGTCAATGGGCCTAGAAACGAATTGATGGCCGAAATGTCTACAAATATTCGAGCGCTAAAAGAAGGTAACAAAG
>JAYUTU010000145.1:0-2664 GCA_043754975.1 Bdellovibrionales bacterium
TGTTGTTGTTTTCATAGCTTTGCTATCGGTCGTAGGTCGAGTCGAGATAAGAGCAAGGTCTGTAAAATCTCATTTTGAGATATGAAAGAAGGCATTTTCTACTACGAACTCAGTTTTGAAAAAAAATTGATCATAATTTGCAAGCAATACGGGCGACCACTCTCGATGTAAAAATTGCAATGACCTAATAATTCTCAAAAAGGATTGAATTTTTTGGGTTCCGACGATTAGTTTCTCTGTAGGGGAATCTGTTCCGGGGGGAATGCATCCATGAAGTCTCTATTTTTGTTGCTCACGTTTTTTTGTGCCCAAAGTTTTGCCAATGGGCGACTTCAGTGCATCGATCTTTTTGCAGTGCGTTTTGGAGAGCTCAAGTCGAACTTTCAACACGACACACGTTACGATGTCTTAGTTCCCGATACGGTAAATATCAAAGATCAATGCTCCACTTCGCACTGCCATATGTACACGTGGTCAGCAGAGCTGGAAAATTCCAGTGGAATTCAAATCGCAAATAGCTATCTGGATGCCATGCGACTGTATGACCAAACTCTAGCAGCGCTGAAATCAGGAAAAACAGATATTTCCTTGGGCTCTTTTGCTTTTGAGTCGCGAAACTCCATACGGAAATACGGAATTATTCCAGAGAGCGCGTGGCAGGGTTCAAAAAAGTTTATAGAGCAGCCGATGTACAGCCATCTCGAAGGAGCTCTCGAAGCTATTTTAGTTCGAGTTGCTTGGACGGCTGCCAATTCGACCGACAGCGCTTTAAAAACTTTTGCTAAGGAAGAGGCTCGGCGAGAAATTTTACTGATGATAGAAAACGTCACTGGCAAACTTCCCACAGAGTTTATGCACGAAAACAAAACCTACACCCCACGTTCCTTTGCAGAAACCTTTTTTCCAGAACTCTATGTTCCCATTGTGGACGTGCGCATGCAAAACGTTAATGTTGTTGAAAGATACAAAACTGGCGCGCGGATCTCTTTAAAAATGGATTTTCAACGAAGTGAAAAAATGATGCGGCAGGTGCTTGATCAGGGGCGTGCGTTGTTTTTGTCCTATCGTCATCACCGACAGTTTGTTGACCCAAAAACGGGAGTGATGAGCATCGAAGCTTTTGCCTACCCAAAGATGGCAATAGCGCTCAGCCCCGCACTGATGTCTCGTTATAGTAAGTGGGGCGGCAGTCACGCTGTTCTTGTTGTTGGCTACGAGGTAGATCCGATCACTGGCCGCGTTCGTAAATGGAAAATTCAAAACAGCTGGGGAGAAGCGTCTGGCGATCGCGGTTACTTTCACATGTACAGGGATTACTTTGAAAGATTTGCCTGGGGTTTTACATTCGTGAAAGACGATAACGTTCCACTACCTGTGGGCGTGAAACCAAAGGCTGTGAAAGCTCCAGCAAAGACTTAAATCTATAACTCACCGCCGCCGCTAAAGGTACTTGGTACCTTTAGAAAAAGTTTAACAAATCGTAAACTTTTTCAAAAACAAGCTGGACATTCAATTGACGGTCTTTTATATTTCATTAAGTTTTCAATTACGATCAACCAGGAGACATTATGATCAAAAGACGTTCGGTACTACAAATCCTTGCCCTTTCACCCATCGCTTTCATTGTTCCGCGAATTTCCTTCGCCGCCGGAGCTCCAGCCAACGCTCTTAGCGAGTCAGAGCCTCTTTCTAAGGCAATGAGATATGTGGCTGATGCCAGCAAAGCGGGCCCAGAAAGAGCTGATAAAAAAGCGATTTGTCACACCTGCGCGAAGTGGAACCAGTGTGCGGCTAAAGAATTAGATCCAACGTGCAAGTCTGTGGACAAAAATGCGCCGTATGCACCATGTTCAATATTCGCAGCCAAAGTCGTTGCTAAAAACGGCTGGTGCATGTCTTGGGCTAAAGCCTAAGTAGCCTGCTAAAAAAACAGTCAAATCTACGACAAAGGGCCTAAGCATGGCCCTTTTGTTTATTTCAAAGGGCCAGTGGTGGCCCTTGCGGTCTATTTCAAAGGGCCAGTAGTGGCCCTTTGTTGTATTGACCAAAACTCAAAGCACATGTTACTAATAATATTAGGAAATTTGTTTTTTTAAGATTTGGAGTAAGCAATGGTCAGCACCAGCACGTCAGCAGAAAAACTGACAAGTCACGAGATTGATATCGCTGGTGTTTCAATGAGACTTAAAACCTCGCACAATCATCATACGCTTGATGAAATTCTTGAGATGGTCAACAAACGTGTTGACGCTGAGGTCGCAAAAATATCGCCACAAAAAGCTTTAGTATTAGCCTGCCTTCGACTTGCGGAAGATCTTTACGTTTTTAAGCAGAGTACGAGTCAGGAACTAAATCACATTGAAAATCTCGCCAATCGCATTCTCTCAGATCTACAAATTTCCAATACATAGTGCACGTTAAATTCGCAAATGGTTTGCGAATGTGAGGGAAATTCCTTAAAGCGTCACTGGAACTTTTGGAGTCCATCATTGGAAAGCAAGGAAACCTTGCGAAAGCACTTTCGCCAGCTAGATAAAAAATGGCGTGAAGAGCTGGGCGTGGAGCTAGCAAATAAGCAAGCAACATTAACCCAACATTTGGTTGAGTTTTTAAACGAAGAAAAGGGCATTTGGTGCGCGTACCAAGCTCTCTCCGATGAAGCCT
>JAYUTU010000146.1:0-5803 GCA_043754975.1 Bdellovibrionales bacterium
ACATGGTCAAAGGCCAAATACTGCGGCATTGGAGTGGCTGAAAATGTAATTTCAATGATTCCCTTGTCCTGAACCATCTCGATATTATCGATGTAGACCCGTAAGTTTGCTTCGATACGCTCCTTTTTTGATTTCCAGTCTGAAATGCTCATGCCATTATTGGTGAGTCTGAGCTTAAGGGACTCATTGTCTTTGGCTTCAAGACTAATAAAGCTTGGATATTCTTTCAGTGCATTTTGTAGACCTGATCTATCGAATGACTTTCGCAGCTCCAAAATAAACATCGTGCGAAGACATGCGTGAAAAGCACCGTAACAAACAAGTGGTAAAATCCCGACAAAGAATTGTAGTGTTGTGTAGAGCTTGTGATCGTAAACTGTACCTTTGCCATAATAAAATAAAAGTTTACCATCTAGGCCTAAGATAAAAATGGTAAACATCACGCAAGTGGCTACGAAATGCCAAATCGCATCGGGTTCGCCACGCCAAGCTCCACGAAAAGGTTCATACACAACGCGAACTAAAAACTGCACGACAAGTAAAAGTCGATCCATTAGCCAATTCTGATTTGATTTTGTTTCAATACTCATTGCTCACTCCCATCAAACGTAACAATAAAAACAGAGCCAGATTTAACTTCGATCAGTGGGGCTTTATTTTTCATTTGCTCAAGATACTGTTTGGCTTGCTCGCTAGCAGCGGTTGATACACCCTGAAGAGCAGCATCACCAATCTGTGGCCTGCGCGCTTGACCTGGAAGGGCTATTTCTTCAGTCTTCATGCCAGAGGCAAGACCCGACAGAAAATATAAACCAGAACTCGCGGCAAGTTTCATGGTGTAATCACCAACGCGCGAACCTTTTAAACCCAAAATTTTATCGCTGATATCGTATCCTTGCGCTGATACTCTAATGAATTTACCATTTTTAAAGACAGCTTTATTAAATCTAATAAAAAGTCTTTCATCAGATGATTGACCTTCCCCGATGAGTAAGGTTCCAGCGTCAAGTAAGCTTACGCCGTCAACTTTAAGAGCCTCTGTCAGTTGAGCCTTAATCATACCATTGGTCGCACCACTTAAAAGAACTGCATTAGTTTCGGCCCCTGGTGGAATACTGCCGGACCCAATAAAGCTTACAACACTAATTTTTGATGGTTTGTATTTGCCGTTAGCATAAGGTGAAGACTCGATCTTGATTTTTAAAACTAACGGCGGAACTAAAATCACTTGGCCAACCATTTTTTCAAAACCGAGACTAATTTCGTTCACGGTGGCTGTTAAAGCGAAGTTCTTTGGCAACTTCTTCCAAAGAACAATTAAAACCACAGACAACAATGACATTGCAATTCCAAAAATAAGTTTCCGTTTAAACTTTTTTGTATGAATGGATCTGTCAAAAAATCTCTTACCAAAAGGCTTTGGAATTGATTTCTCGTTAATGATCTTCGGCAGTTTATTTTCATTTGTCATGAAATTTCACCTCAAATGTTTTTTCTTTCGGGTCGCGAACTAAAATAATTTCATCGCCAACTGCACCGCTAGATAAATGGAACGAGCAACGTCTTCCCTCAAGGTAAACCAGTAAGTTTGTCTTTGCTCCTGGCCTAAGTGCCTTAATCACAAGATCACTTCTGATTGTTTTAAAATCAAAGCCAGCTTCGCCAGGGATGACTTCTTTGGGACTTGCTGGGAAGTTCAATGCTGTAACTCGACCGTAAGGTATGATCACAAGCTGTGAGCGAACTTCATCACAAGGGATGATTTTTTGTTTCGTTTTTGAATCAGCGCTTACCTGCGCGAGCAGAATAATGAGTATAAAAAAATATCTACTTATTGCCATTTTGTTCATCCTTTATTTGATCAACCATTGTTAGAATGAGTCCATAAGGATTAGAGACTGAGCGAACCTTGCTTGAAATGTTCACTGTTAAATCAAGTGGAACAGCGGTTCTGATTTTACCGATGTTAATAAGACGATCTGCTTCAATAAGATACTTATCTTGTTCAAACTTGACGGATCTCACGATCACACGCTGATCAATACTTTTATTTTTTAGCTCGAGCTGTTCTTTCATGCGAGCTGTCTGAAGATTTTCTGTCAAATAAATCGCTGGATCATTTTTTAGAATTGAATCAAACCTTGCTGAAAGAGCAATTTTAATAAAATTTTCAATTTCAACTTTTGTTTGATTGGCACTTTGAATTTCAGCAATTTTTGAATCGCACCCGCGTTCAATCACGATAGGATCTTTCATGCTTGAGAAAATATTCATAATGCCAAACGCGGAAGCCGTAACCGACATTATCGTAAGCGCAATTTGCAGCGAACTTTTTTGAATCATATTAAGTGCAGATTGTTGGAAAGATTTCATTTTTCATCCTTATTTTTATTTCGAGTTGGGACTTTTCGATCTTGGGCCTGATTGTTTTTAGAGGTGTCATCCCTTCTAAACTTAGAAGTGATCTTTGAGACTGGCAAAATAGTAGCGGCTTTTGCTTTCCCGGCCACACCCATCGGAGTCATGGCGGCTGCAGCCATCAATGTATTTTGCAATCCCGATGCAACACCTGAAACGCCCGTACTGAAAAGTCCACGCACTAATGTGGGTGTCATTAATACGGAAAGAGCCAGCATCAGATTTAGAACAATTGCGGTCAAAAAATCGACCTGGTATTCAGGATTGTTGATATCTGACAGTGCAGTACTCCATAAAAGCGCTGACATAGCAGCCCAAACCACTTTCCAGAGGCTTACTTCAATCATGGACCTGAACATCGCTGACGTGGCTCCAGCGGTCGAAGGCAATACAAACAGTGCAAGCACTATGGGTGAAAACACATAGATCAAAGTCCAAGCATATAAAAATGCTGCATCAGCAAAATAAACTGTGATGTATAGAATGAAAAATGATAAAAATGAGACAACTAAAATGACCATGTCTTTGACCGATGTCCATGACCACGCAAGTGATTTAAGCTTATCGCCCATTCTTGATAAAACACTTTTAAAGTTGTTCAGATCACCAATATCACGAGCAATCGCGTCTGTAATTGTCGCAACCGCGTTCATAATTTCAGGAAGTGCGATTAATAGCAAAGTTGCAATCAGACAGCGTCCGACAAGCGTCGAAATACCTGGCGTACTTCCCATTGGAATCTTAAAAAAATCAAGAACAACAGCAATTAAAAGTAAAACTGTTATGACACCAAAAAATGCATTTTGAAAAATGGCGTGAAGCTTATGCGCTTCGGCTGCTAACCAAGTTAAATTCATCATTTAAAACCTCGGCCTTTCAAATTGAGATTCATTTTTTTGCATAACAGTCGATAACACACCTGCTGTTTGCAAATACTGAGCTGAATAATCTTTCTCGCGTTTGTTAGAAAGCGCTATGCTCTGGGCCTGAAGTTTTAAAAGCGTCCCTTGTGCTCGAAGCCCCTGATTCAGAACGTGAATGACGACACCTAGTGATTGGGCAGTTAGCTTCTGTGCGCCGCCAGGTGAGACCGAATGTGAAAACGATTTAATGTCTTCACCAATCTGGTCAATTTGCTTTGTGTAATCGTGAATTGAATTATTCATCGTAACGGCTTCAGCAATTGATTGATCAACGCTTGATTGCGCTTTGGCGTCTGGTGAATCGACAACAATACCGTAGATGTCAGTGAATTTTTTCAAAACATCTTCGACCTTTTTAAGATCACCATAAACACCAGGACTCACATAGGGACTGATCGTTCGCATTAAGCCAAGCGAGTCGTTAATTCCACGATTGATGTCCTGTAAAAGACCCAGGGTGTCGCTGCCATTTTGAAGAATGGATTTAAGTTGTACGAGTTGCTGAATCGCTTGTGCCAGAATTTGAGATAAAATGACTAAGTCGCCGCCAAAAAGATCTGCGCGTGCGACGTTAGTGCTTCCGATAAAAACTGTTAAGAGAATACAAATTATTTTTTTTCTTCATGCTCTTTCTGCTCCTTTAGGAAATTTATCCGCCAAGTGCCTAAGTAGTTGCTCTCCGCTAAAGCCCGTTGTGGATTCGATTTGGGTCATAAGTGAATAATCCTTAGGGTCAGTTGTTGCGAGCCAATACTCTAGAGGTGTCGCCTCAATTGACACGATTCCTTTATCGTCTTCACACATCAGAAAACTTTCAGAATACTTGCCTTTGACTTGGCTTAAGGAGTCAATCAACTGAACTTCGCGGTCATTCAAATGTAAAACTGATTTAAGTCTTTCGCGGTCAGCGCCTTTTTGACGTAATATCCATTTGATCGAAGCGTTCGGCATAATCGCAGCAGCGGCTTTACTTTTTGCGAAATCATCAATGTTCTGGGAAATCGCAATAGCACTGGCATAATATTTTCTAAAGGTGCGGTAAACTTCGCCGATAAATGAGCTTCCGGCATCACTTTCTAGAAGTCTCCAAGACTCGTCAAAAACTAAAAATTTCATTTCTGATCTGTCTTTTTGAACCTCACGCCAAACAAGATCCGTAATAATCAATAAACACGCGGCTTGTAGATCTGGTGTTGACTCCAAATTCTTAAGATCAAAACACACAAGACGCTTATCCAGAGAAATCGTCGTATCGCGGTCAATGATTTTCCCAAAAGGTGCATCACCAACCCAAGGTGACAGGATCTTTCCGATGCGGCTGACTTCATGATTTTCATTTTTTAATAAGATCTCGCGTAGATTTGATAGGCGCGGCTTTTTATGGGTTTGGTAAACTTCTTGAATCGAAAGCTCGATTTCTGATCGTTCAAGCCTGCCAAGTCGTGCTTCGCCGTCCTCTTTGGTTAATACTTCAATGAGGGCGACTAAGAATTTAATCTTTTCATCTGACGGGATAAGGCTTTCGCCAATATCAAATGGATTTATAGAAAATCCTGCTGAAGTTGAAAGCCCTACATATTGACCATCGAGCAGATCACAAGTTTTTTTGTACGATGCGCCGACATCGATAATAAAAACCTTTGGATTCTGTGAAAGCATCTGACCGATTAATAAATTTGTAAGGAATGACTTTCCACTTCCGGAACCGCCTGAAATAATTTGGTTCGCGTTTGTTGTACGACTTGAAAACGGGTCGAATTTAAAAAGTGATCCTGCGCGAGTTCGCATTAATACTGAGGGCGAATCAAACCCATTCCACAGCCCATAAATTGGAATAAGGTCTACGACATTTGAAGTTTTAAGTCTGCGAGTTCTTTCTTTTTGAATCGTATTTGGAAATGCGTTGTTTGAAAAAACATCAAAGCTTGCGTAGGTTTCTAAAAATCCTTCGGAATTTGCCATCTCACGAATGGTCTGTAAAACTTGACCAACTTGGAAATCAACTTGAGCTTCATCTTCAGATCTTAAAACAACCGAGAATGATGTGTGAAATATTTTTTCACCGTCTTGAATCACTTCGTTAAGTAAAACTTCAATGTCTTTTAATTTTGTTTCGCTTTCGATATCAGAGACACCTTTCTTACCCATGACCATCGAGTACGCTAAGCGTCGATTCATTTTTAGCCATTCGATTTCTTTGTCTTGATCTGGAATACCAATTGATAGATAAAGTCTGGAAGCAAACGGCAGTGCAAGTAATGACGACGCCATTCCAGCAAAAGTTTGTTCAGGCAAAGTTTTAAGTGTCACCACGCGGTGATGAGTGGCTCCAAGTCTAAATCCTTTGATGTCTTTGACGAGTTCCGAACAGAGAATGTTTTCTCGCAAATCTGTAGTGTCATAATTTTCCAGGCCATTTGAATGACCTGGATTCCAGACATCAAAAGACTTTTTAACAGTTT
>JAYUTU010000147.1:0-13096 GCA_043754975.1 Bdellovibrionales bacterium
TCGCGGAATCAAAACTAAATCCAGGTCTACCTTGGAAAGAACAAGTACAAAAAATTATTGAATACGAAATGGAAGATCAATCTGACCCCGTGACAGCCAAGTCATCGAAACAAATTTCAGAAAAAGTGAAGTCCATCAAAAAAATTAGTGAAAACTTAGGGGTAGCCTGCCAAAGTCCCGACACAACGCCACCAGAAACGTCACCAGAAACGTCACCAGTTACTTCACCAGAGGAGCTGCACGCCACACCTGGAACAACTTTACCGGCACCAGGTGTAACAAAATCTACTTATATGGCAAAGGGGTTGGACCGCGTTTTTGCGACTGCTTATCAAAGCTGTCGGGTTTTAGATTTACCAGAGATGGATCGCTCAACGGCATCAGTAGCAGGAATCACTCGTGATGGCGATCATGAAGACGGAATTGGCGGAAAGCGATTCATAACCGATTTAAGAGCCGTACAAAATACCCATTATTACATTCGCGGTATTGCCTCCGAATCAAGTTGCCGAGAAGTACGCAACAACCCGCTTATTTACGATTACGGTGGCTCGCCAGCAGTCACTAGTACCTCGATCAATTTCTTTACGAATGCAGGTACTGGAACCGCGGCTTTAGGCGTTGATTGCTCGGCCTACATTTCCTCAGGTATCGCAGTGGCAGGTCTTCGTTACAAACCAGGTTTAGAAAATAAACCAATTTATATTCGTCAGAACTCGCGGAAATTTATTGATGCTCAGGCATCTGGATTTGCTTGTTTTGAAAATGTGACAGTTTCAAAAACAGCAAGCATCAAGCCAGGCGATATTGTTGGCGTCATTGGACACGTTCTGGCAGTGGATAAAGTGGGTACAGATCCATTTGCGATAGGTCTACTAAAATCTGCAAGTGAGTGTGCAACTTTAGATTACAAAAAGTTTGATATTGTTGTCAGTCAAAGTAGCCCTTCAAAAAATGGAATTGGCATTAATAAGTATCATTTAAAAGATTATTTGGATGAAACCGGAAAAATGCGCACAGCATTTACCGAAATGGGAAAACAAGCTTGCCTAGCTCATTTTCAAAATAAAAACATAAAACCTAAAAGTTCTGAGTGGGGATTTTTACGCCACAAAGGATCAGCAGAATGTATGGCTCCCAGAGTTACTATTGCCGGCGAATCCTGCACACAGAAATGTTTTTAGGTTACTTGTTTTTGTTTTTAAATACGCGCAGGAATACTGCACGGTTGGCTGCGGCTAGAGAATTTCAAAATCATCATCAGCTTTGGGGATATGGTTAAATGAAATTTTTGTTTTACCTTCACTTAAAACTTTTAATGTTTTAGCTAACACCAGAGTGTTCTTACCAAATTTAGAATTTATTGAATCCAAGGCCATATCTAGTTTTGCGTTTCGTGGATTATCAAAAAATGACAATTGATCTGGCCCATCTGACAGCTGATGCAATCCAATGGCTACCTTGACGGGCTTACGATGTATTTGATTATGCCAAATTTCCTTTAGCTTATGCGAAAGACTATACGTTTCATCGGTGTTCTGAAAAGTAACAGAGTTTTCAAATCGAGTTCCATCCAAAAATTTAACGCTCACCGAAAGCTGACTGGAACTGAGCTTTTCTTCACGAAGTCTAAAAGCACCTTTCATTAATAGTTTTAAAGCAATTTCATAACTACTTTCAAAATTTCTTAAATTAGGCGCTAGCACGTGCTGATGACTCAACGATTTTTGCGAGGTCTCGGCTCGCCAGGCTAAGTCCTCGCCGCGGAGTTCCTTTGCAATGCGAAGTCCGTAGATACTACCCCAGTGCAATTGCAACTGATGCTCTGAAATTTTTAGCAAATCTGAAATTAAAAAAAGACCCTTCAAATTTAAGCGGTGCTTGGTCTGCGGGCCAACGCCAGATATGGCTTCGATGGGTAGGGGACCTAATTTTTCTAAAAGCTTTTCTTTAGGAATAATGACTAAGCCATCTGGTTTTTGCATATCTGACGCCATTTTAGCGACCAAAACATTGGGTCCAAAGCCGATCGAGCTATTAATCTCTGAGCCCACTGTCGATTTCACATGGGCTTTTAATTTTTTTGCTAATGCAAAGGCGGCCTCTACAGATTGTTCGCGCCCGATTAACTTGCACGCCACTTCGTCGATGGATAAGACTTTATCGATGGGGATAATCTCATGCACAGCTTTTATAATACGGTGATGGTAATCCGTATAAAGTTTATGGTTTCCATGCTTAAGGATCAGGCCCGGACACAGCTTCTTAGCTTCACCAACATTTGTGCCTGTTTTAATTCCATACTTTCTAGCTTCGTAACTAGAGGCTATAACACTTGTAGAATCAGTAAGTGCTGGCACAACAACAACTGGTTTTCCGCGAAGTGCAGGATTTTCCTGCTGTTCGCAAGAAGCAAAAAACGAATTGAGATCAAAAAGCATCCAGCGAACAGTCATAAGTAAAATTACATATAATTTACACATTTGTCAAGACTCAGAAACAAGAGTTAATTAGGGGTCCAGATGCTATCACGAACCCTACTAAAATTTTGTCTGTTCTCTATTTTCTTGCACGGAGCCCTTGCCATACACGTGCTGTCGGTTGGAGTTTTGGATGCTGTTCATGATTCCATTTTAGTTGATGTTGTGAGCGGAAAAGCAACTACGTACCCAAGTAATCAAAATGAAAGTGCACCAAGTAAAATAAGAGTGAAGCAAAGTAATACGAGAAATGAAAGTGAGCCAGCAGCTACAACTGCAGTGGCAACTACGACAGGCGCCGAAGCCCCATCTCAGCTTCCAACCAGCGCTGACGGGGCCTTGGTTACTGAGGGCCTACGTCCTTTGAATCTATCCGAAATCAATCAGTCTATAAAGCGAACTCCAGTGGCGATCGAAAAAAATATTGAGGGTCAAATTAAACTAAAACTGTTGGTCGATGCCACTGGAGTTGTCAGACGGGTCACGGCGTTGAACGAGCTTGGTTTTGGTTTAGATCAGGTCGCGACTGAAGCCGCATGGAGGCTACGCTTTATTCCGGCTAAAATAAAATCGCAGAGCGTATCGCTCGAGACTTACTACACTGTGAAGTTTACGATCAAGCACCAGTGATTTTTCTTTAAGCTTGCCTGTTTGCCTTGCTGTTTGGGTTATAAGCTAAGGTCTGACGTGCTCCCTTTCGGGTGGGGTGCAGTTCCAGAAAGTATGCACAATTTTTTGAACAGGTCTCATTTTTCCAAGTCAGTTTCACGCAGTTATCACAGATTACGGCGTGAGTATCACAGCGTTTGCAATCTACTGGAATATCGGCAGGCTGGCCGCAGTGTGGGCACAATGTGTATTTCTCAGTCGGTTGTAATTTTTGATCTACTGCCACGCGCTGGTCAAATACGAAGCATTCACCCTCGAACTGATCTTCCGGAAATTCTTTTAAATAATTTAAAATTCCTCCGTCTAATTGATAAACATCTTTGAAACCCTTGCGTTGCAATTCCAAAATTCCGCGTTCACAGCGAATTCCACCAGTACAGAAAATTAAAACTTTTTTATCTTTGTCTAATTTATTTTTTTCCATAAATTCTGGAAATTCAGTGAATTGTTCGGTCATCGGATTCACTGCATTTTTAAAAGTTCCAATTTTTGTTTCGTACCAGTTTCTAGTGTCTATCAGAACAAAATCTTTTTCGTTTTTTAAAACAGAGTTCCATTCGGAGGGCGTGAGATGATTATTTTTGCTTTCATCAGGAATTAATTCTGGAACTCCGAGGGTGACTATTTCTTTACGTATTTTTACTTTAAAATAACGAAACGGTGGTTTTCGGCATTCTGAATCTTTAAATAGGAGTTCTTCTAATCCTAATTTTTTGCAAATTCCTAATTTGAATTGGTGTAAGCCTTCGCTTGTTGTAGCAGCAACTGTTGCGTTGATGCCCTCGGTGCCGGTAATAATCAGACCACTAGTACCAGTTCGTCGAGCTAATTCTTCTAAAAAGATTTTAAAATCTTCGGGATGTGCAATGGGGATGAACTTGTAAAAAGTAGTGATGAAAAAATGTGCGTGTGAGTCTTTTTTTTTGCTATCAGTAATGCAATCTTCCATGCAGACCTCCGTAGTTATCAGCTGGTGGCTCCAAACCACCTTGAGCTAGTGCAGTCAACGCACTGTAGGCATATGCAAATACGAACCTCTCGTCAAGGTTGATGTCTGCGCCCACTGGGCCTATATTCGGCGCATGTCAAATTTATCATCCCCGCAGATTCAAAAGGAAATTGGACGTCGACGCACGTTTGCAATTATTTCCCATCCCGACGCGGGAAAAACCACTCTGACCGAAAAGCTTCTCTACCACGGAGGAGTTATTCATGAAACTGGCGAAGTTAAAGGAAAATCTGGCACCAAAGCCGTGACTTCGGACTGGATGGAGCTGGAACGCCAAAAGGGAATTTCGATTACGTCTTCCGTGATGACATTTGATTTTGATTCCTTGCGGATCAATCTTCTAGATACTCCCGGCCACAAAGACTTCTCCGAAGACACGTACCGTGTTCTGATGGCTGTTGAATCGGCTTGCATGTTGATTGACGTGGCAAAAGGTGTCGAGGACCGTACTAAAAAATTATATGATGTCTGTCGCTACAGAAATATTCCGATTTTTACTTTTGTTAACAAGTTAGACCGCGAAGGAAAAGATCCGCTGACCTTAATCGATGAAATTGAAAAAACTCTCAACATGCAGTGCTATCCAGTCACGTGGCCGTTGGGAATTGGTCAGCGTTTTAAAGGAATTTTTAATCGTATTACCAAGGAAGCACACTTCTATGATCAGCGCCGCGAAGGTGACGAGGTCACAACAGTTATTTTAAAGGGCCCTGGGGATCCAATCTTAGATAAATATCTTGATGCTGAAACAGCAGTGCAAGTGCGCGAAGAGCTAGACCTCATAGAAAATGCTTTACCCCCATTTGAACCCGAAGAATTTTTAGCAGGACGAGTGAGTCCTGTAACGTTTGGGTCGGCAAAGCAAAATTTTGGAGTGGATACATTTCTCGATTTTTTTACTCGGTATGCGCCATCTCCGAAACCACGTCCGATAAAAAAAGGTGTGGCCATTGATCCGCTGTCGACAAATTTCACTGGTTTTGTTTTTAAAATTCAAGCCAACATGGACCGCAGGCACCGAGACCGCATTGCTTTTCTGCGGATTTGCTCGGGAAAATTTGACCGGGGAATGAAGGTCAATCATGCGCGCTTGGGCCGCGAATTGCGTCTGTCCTATTCCAATCAGTTTGTTGCAGCTGACAAAGAAACAGTCGATGAGGCCTACGCCGGCGATATCATCGGCGTCAGTGATACGGGTAATTTTGCGATTGGTGATAGCATCTCATCGCAAGGTAAAATTGAATTCGAAGATATTCCAAAATTTGCGCCAGAGCTTTTTGCCAAGGTCACCGTGCGGGACGCTTTACGCCGCATTAAATTAAACGAAGCCCTGCAACATCTTTCTGAAGAGGGTGCCATTCAGCTATTTATTGATCCTATTATCGGTCACCAGGAATCCATCGTAGGAGCCGTCGGTGAGCTGCAGTTTGAAGTTTTAGTGCACAGACTTCAAGACGAATACAACCTAGAGGTTAAGCTCACGCGCTTGCCATTTACCGTGGCCCGTTGGCCGCGAACTGCAGAAGGAAAACCTGTGACCCAGCTCAAAGGTAATTTTCAAATGTTTGAAGATATGATCCAGCAGCCTGTGTTGCTCCTCAATCAAGAGTGGGATTTGAACTGGGCTAAAAAAGAAAACCCTGATATCGATTTTGCCAGCAGCATTTCAAGGGCTCGTTAATGTTACATAATTCTTTACGTTTACAAATTAAAGATCTACAAAAAACTTACGAAAATAAAAATGGTAAATCCGTAGATGCCGTACGCGGAGTTTCATTTGATATCGCTGCGGGAGAAATATTTGGTCTGCTAGGTCCAAATGGCGCTGGGAAAACATCAATTATCAACATCATTACAACGTTAGAAAAAGCCACTGCGGGCCAGGTGTTTGTCTTCGGTGAAGACGTTGCCAGTAACCCCAGTTTTACAAAAAAGCAGTTGGGCGTAGTTCATCAGGAAATTATCAACACTGGATTTTTCACAGTCGATGAGATTTTAAAATTTCAGTCAGGCTACTATGGCATTCGCAAAAATGCTGAACGTATTGATTATTTGTTAGAAAAGCTGGGGCTGAAAGATCACCGACAAAAAAATGTGAAGCAGCTTTCGGGTGGTATGAAGCGCCGACTCATGATTGCAAAAGCCCTCGTGCATTCTCCAAAAATTTTATTATTAGATGAACCGACGGCTGGGGTCGATGTGGGCCTGCGGGAATCCCTGTGGCAATTTGTGACCGAATTAAAAAATGATGGCATTTCAATTTTGTTAACGACGCATTACTTAGAAGAAGCCGAAAAATTATGCCACCGAGTTGGAGTGATCAATAAGGGAAAAATTATTTTCATTGGCAAAACCGCCGATGCCATTTCCCAGTACTCAACTAAGAAAGTCCACATCGAGTTTACTTCGGGTAAAACGGAAACTGTTGTGGCTGCAGCTGCGGTCGGCTTAGTCGAAATTTTAGCGACTCATCGTATTCAGTTCGCTGATGTAAAAAATATTCGGGTTGAAGAAGGTCGGCTAGAAGAAGCTTTTTCAAAGATGGTGAGTATATGATCGGCTTTCTGACTTTGCTTGAGCGTGAAATCAAGCGTTTCTTAAAAGTAATTATTCAGACTTTAATCAGTCCGATTATAAGTTCTTTTTTATATTTGTTAGTGTTTGGTGTCTCCCTTGGGGCGAGTGTTAAGTTGAACACGGGTATTCCGTATTTGTCTTTTTTGATTCCTGGCTTGATGGCAATGGGTTTAATTAATAATGCATTTCAAAACTCGTCATCCTCGGTCGTGACTTCAAAATTTTCAGGAGATCTCGAAGATTTACGTATCGTTCCGATATCCAACACGCAGATTATTTTTGCCATGGGATTGGGCGGCGTTCTTCGTGGATTTTTAGTCGCTGCTGTCACCGGAGCTGTTGGCAGTCTGTTTCATTACTACAAGCTGGGCGAATTTCTGACTATTTCCCATCCGTTTTGGATCTTATTTTTTGTCCTTTCAGGCGGGTTAACATTTTCATTTATCGGTATTTTTATTGCTTTTATTGCCAGAACTTTTGATCAGCTGTCTGCTTTTAGTACTTTTATTTTACTGCCGCTGACTTATTTGGGGGGTGTTTTCGTATCTATCGAAACGCTCCATCCGATCTGGCAAACAGTTTCCAAGTTTAATCCTTTATTTTATTTAATAAATGGTTTCCGCTATGCCGTCATTGGCTCATCGGATGTAGACCTATTTAGTTCTGTTTTAATTTGTGTCATCGCCGTGGGCGTTACCTATGTCTTGGCGCGAATAGCTTTAATTAAAGGATCTTTTTCACGGTGGTAAATTATGCTTTTTGAAAGTCTATCTGATAAGATTTTACATTCTGTAAAAAAACTCAAAGGGCAAAGTCATCTGACTGATGCCAATATTGAAGATGTCATCAAAGAAATCCGTATGAGTTTACTCGAAGCCGACGTCAATTTTAAAGTCGTTAAAAACTTCATTGACCGAGTCAAAGCGAAAGCTGTCGGTACAGAAGTCATTAAAAATGTAAATCCCGGCCAGATGTTTACCAAAGTCGTTCACCAGGAACTGGTGCAAACCCTTGGAGGCGAGGCCGTCGATATTAATGTCCGTGAAAAACCTTCCGTGATCATGATGGTTGGATTGCAAGGAGCTGGCAAAACAACATCCACTGCAAAACTTGGATTGTATTTACGGCAGAAGCTAGGAAAAAAAGTAGGGTTTGTTCCAGCTGATGTGTATCGACCTGCCGCCATTGAACAATTGCAAACTTTAGCAAAACAAAACAATTTTAACTGCTTTTCATCAACGACTGATATGAAGCCAACTGATATTTTAAAAGAATCTTTGGTTTGGGCCGAAAAAGAAATGATTGATGTTTTGTTGTTAGACACTGCTGGTCGGTTGCAAATCGATGACGTATTAATGACTGAGCTCGAAGATCTAAAAAAAGTAATTCTTCCGACTGAAATTCTATTAGTTGCAGATGCCATGCTGGGACAGCAGGCTGTCAGTGTTGCGGAGACATTTCATCAACGATTAACATTATCAGGCTTAATTTTAACCAAAGTAGACGGCGATGCCCGCGGTGGAGCCGCCTTATCAATCCGCGAAATGACTGGAATTCCAATAAAATTTATGGGAGTCGGTGAAAAAGTTTCTGCGCTGGAAGTTTTTCATCCGGACCGCTTAGCAGGACGAATCCTAGACATGGGGGACGTGCTTAGTTTGGTTGAACGGGCCCAAGATGTAATCGACCATAAAGAGGCCGAGCGCTCTGCCAAAAAAATGATGTCGAATGAATTTACGCTCGAGGATTTTTTAACACAAATTCAACAGCTAAAAAAATTAGGTGGTTTCGAGAGCATGCTGAAATTTCTTCCGGGTATGGGCGAAATCTCAAAGCAGATGAAAACCATGACCCCACCAGATAATGAAATCAAAAAAATCGAAGCCATCATTCGGTCGATGACCGTACAAGAGCGAACGGATCACAGAATTTTAAATGGCTCGAGGCGTCAAAGGATTGCTCTAGGCAGCGGAACTCAGGTTCAGGATGTCAACAAGCTGGTTAAGCAGTTTGAAGAAGCCAAAAAAATGATGTCGGGATTAATGAAGATGGGTATGGGTCCCAAGGGAAAAGGGCGCGGCGGTGGAAACCCATTCGGGGGCGGGATGAAATTTCCGTTCTAAGTCATCAAAATACGAGGGCTTTGCAGGCGATCCTGTTAGATGATTCTCAACTATTTCGTATAAAATTATTGATAATGTCGAAACTTAAGTATAAAAAGTTAGATTCGAAAAGGTATTGTCCTTAGGAAAGGTATCTCATGGTAGTTATACGTTTAGCCCGAGTTGGAAAAAAGCACGACCCTAAATACAGAATCACTGTTGCAGACTCTCGCAAGTACGTGACTGGAAAATTCATTGAAGTTTTAGGAACTTACATCCCAACACCAATGGGAAAAGAACAAAAAGTAGTCGTCAATGCGGAAAAAGCAAAAGCTTGGTTAACTCAAGGTGCTCAGCCTTCGGACACTGTACGGCACGTCCTTAAGTTAGCAGGTATCGAAACTAAGCCCTCGAAAAAGCAACTCACAGGCGCCAAAAAGAAACCTAAACACGTTCACGTTCCTGTTACACCTGCTGCTAAAGCCTAGTTTTTTTCTAAGTTGGCACTTATCTAGCTGTTCATAAAAAAAGCCTTGTGTTCGTCGAGGCTTTTTTGTCAAATGAAGGCAGTAAATATAAAGCGGATTACTTGGACGATTGAGGATCAAATGGATAATTTAAAAGAACTTGTAGAGCACATGGCGAAGTCTTTAGTTGATAAGCCAGAAAATGTCTCTGTGGATGAAATCCCTGGTCAACAAACGACGCTTTTAGCATTAAAAGTTGATAAAGAAGATTTAGGTAAAGTCATCGGCAAGCAAGGCAAAACCGCGGCGGCGATGAGAACAATTATTCGTGCTGCTGGAACTAAATTAAACAAACGCTATCACTTAGATATCGTCGAGTAGGTATCAACTCATTATAAAAAAGAATTTAAAAAGGAGCTCTTAAGGCTCCTTTTTTTTTATAAAAACTGCTAAACCCTGTTCTAGTGAGTGAAAAAGAGACGTTAAAAAAAATAGGTATTGTATCCGATGCGCACGGCATTCGTGGCGAATTGTATATCCTGGTATTTTCAGGTGACACCAGTTGGCTCCTGCAGACCAAAGAAATTATGCTGAAAAATCCGAACAGTGATGATTTCAAAAAGTTGAAAATAAAAAAATCTAAGCCTTTTAAAAAGGGATTTTTAGCCAGTTTTTTTGAAGTCAGTGACCGCAATCAGGCTGAAGAATTAAAAAAATATGAAGTCTGGCTTAGCGAAAGCTTATTTGTTTCCCAAGATGGCGATCAGCCGTTTCTAACAGAGTTGATTAACTTTGAAGTTTTTGACAAAACTTTGGGATCCATTGGCCGTGTCATTCAGTTTTCTAGTAACGGTCTGCAAGATCTGCTGGTTCTAGATCAAATTGTAAATCAGCAAAATGTTGAAATTCCGTTCGTGAAAGAGTTTGTGCTGTCGGTCGACTACAAAGCGAAAGAAATTCACGCCGATCTTCCCGAGGGCTTAGTGCGGATCAATGAAAAAGATTAAATTTAAAGTCATCACGCTATTTCCAGATTTGATCCAGGCCTATCTTGCTGATGCTATATTAGCAAAAGCAATTGCCAAGGAGTGTTTGGAGATTCAGGTCGTCAATTTGCGGGATTTTTCACAAAAAAAATATAATTCTGTAGACGACACTATTTTTGGCGGTGGCGATGGTATGTTAATCCAGAACCGTCCTTTGCAACTGGCCCTCGAAAGCTTACCAGTTGCTGCTGCCAGTAGCCAGCAGCGCAAAAAGGTCGTCTACTTGTCGCCCCAGGGAATGCCTTGGCGAAGTGGTTTAGCAAAAGATTTTTCTGATTTAGACGAAGTGGTTTTGATCTGCGGACGTTACGCCGGAATTGATCAGCGATTTATCCATCAGTTTGTAGATGCTGAAATTTCGTTGGGTGATTTCGTGCTTTCCGGTGGGGAGCTGGCAGCACTGGCCATCATTGAATCTGTTTCTCGTTTTATTCCGGGAGTCTTGGGAGATGCGACTTCAGCTAGGCAAGACAGTTTTGAAAATGGACTTTTAGAAGCCCCGCAGTTTACCAAACCACAATCTGAAAACGGACTATCAGTACCAGAAGTCCTGGTCTCTGGAAATCATTTGAAAATTTCGCAGTGGCAGCAGCACTGCAGTATTTTAGTAACTCTTAAAAAACGCCCCGATCTGTTGGTCGAACAGAAACAAATTGATTGGGTAAAAGTAAAACATTTTTATACCCAAATGGGTCCTGAGGACCGACGGGTTCTGGATCTTGAAGGGCTGGTATTTCCCGATGAAACGTAAAGCTCCGCTGGCCGTGGCCTTAATGCATTATCCGACAATCGATAGACAAAAAAAAATTGTCGCAACAAATATAACTAATTTCGATATCCATGATATCGCACGAGCCTGCCGCGTCTACGGTGTCGATCGGTATTATTTAATTCACCCGACACAAGATCAATTGATGTTTGTTGAACGGGTGTTGGATCACTGGAGAGTCGGAGAAGGGGCTAAGTTTAATCCCATGCGTAGAACCGCGCTCGAAAGTGTTTTTACCGCAAAAAATTTGGAAGATGCTATGGCAGACTGGGGTCATCCCGGGGCCCGAGTTATTGCAACAGCTGCAAGGCCTTTAGAAGCTCAAAAAAGCTACACTTTTAAGGGGCTTAAAGCAGAGTTTGAGGACAGTTTAGAGCCGCACGTCTTGGTTTTCGGAACTGGTTTTGGGCTGACCGAGGATTTCATAAAGAGCTGTTACGGGATTTTAGAGCCTATTCAGGGGGCCTCTGTCGATAATTACCGGCACTTGAGTGTGCGTTCGGCTGTGAGTATCTGCCTTGACCGACTACTAGGGTCATGGTAACTCATTACTCTCTCGGAAAACGTTAAAACAAGGATAGAACTATGGCTAAAGCAAAAACGACAGTAAAAGCATCTTCAAAAAAAGTAGTAAAAGCTAAAACAGTAGCTCATAAAGAGACCAACCTTGTAAAACGTGTGACTCAAAAGAAAGCCAACACAAAAATCGCAACTTTTTCTGCGGGTGATACTGTTAACGTTTTTGTTAAAGTTATCGAGGGTGAAAAAGAACGCGTTCAAGTTTACAAAGGCGTTGTTACTAAAATTCAAGGTCATGCTCACAAGACATTTACGGTTCGTAAAATTTCTGCAGGCGTTGGCGTCGAGCGTACATTTCCATTTAACTCACCAGCAGTAGATAGCGTTGAACTAGTCAGTCATGGACGCGTACGACGTGCAAAACTTTACTATTTACGTGGTTTAGATGGCCGTGCTGCTCGTATCGAATCTGATTTAGTAAATACAGAGTCAAAAGCAACACTGGCTGAAAAATCGGCTTCTAAAACAGCTGCTGAAACAAAGTAATTGCATTTTACTCACCAAAAATTACGTGAACATCTAAAGACCTTGTCACCACCTTTCATCGGTGTCGACGAGGTTGGTCGCGGCTGCCTGGCCGGACCAGTTTTTGCGGCAGCAGTTGCCTTCAAATCTTCAACTGACATTACAAAATATAGGGATTCAAAAGCCATAGATCAAGGGCGGCGGGAGCATTTAGCATTCAGCATTCGCACACATCATTATGTAGCAATTGCCTCAGCCTCAGTTGCAGAGATTGATAAGCACAATATTTTACAAGCCACATTCCTGGCAATGCGCCGAGCCGTAGAGGCCTTGGCTCAGCAGATGGATGTGACTTCAGCGACACTTTTAGTAGATGGGCGCGATCAAATTCCGAATTTTGATTCATTCCAACAGCAAGCTGTCATCCAGGGCGACGCAAAAGTAAGACTGATTTCTGCAGCATCTATTGCTGCAAAGGTAGCCCGCGATCATTTTATGACACAACTTGCGGCGCAATTTAAAAACTATGGATTTGAAAAGCATAAAGGTTACGGCACCAAGTTTCACCGGGAACGCATTCAAAAATTTGGTCCTACAGAGTGGCATCGTCAAACGTTCAGCGGAGTGCGCGAGTACCTCTGAAGATCCAGACCACGTTGCTGGATACCGTTCGGAAGCGGCTGTCATTCGGTTGTTAGAAAAGCGGGGGTGGCACCTCGAGTGTCAGCGTGCACGCACTACAATAGCTGAAATTGATCTCATTTTTTCAAAGAAAAATGAAATTTTATTAGTTGAAGTAAAAAAATTAGATTCCGAATGGCGGGCATTCGAAAGAATTAACAAGCGCCAATTTCAAGCATTGCAAAAAAATTTAGTGTTTTTAGCAACTAACTTAAAAAAATTTAAGTTTTTAGCAACGGTGTGCTGGGTCGA
>JAYUTU010000148.1:0-5793 GCA_043754975.1 Bdellovibrionales bacterium
GGATTTGCAAAACAAAGAGAAGTTATGCTAGCAAGCTAATGCCACCTGACTTAGGATCTCTGACTCACAGAATCTTGGGAGAACCGCCCCCCATACATCCTCTTTACTAATCAGCAGCTGGCCATGATTGTTAAAAAAAGACCGCAGTCTCTAACGGAGCTTACTCAAATTGACGGCATTGGCAAAGGCAAAGCGCAAAAATATGGTGAAGAAGTATTATCGATATCAAAAATAAATATAGAATCATCGCCTGAAGCTTCTGAGGTAAAGCCTGATGGAGCATAATCCAAAGGAATTTCAATCAGTTTCAAAAAAAGATTTACCAATTTTTATTAAATGGATGGATTTTTTAAAATGGCTTCTAGTTACCCTAGACGGGTTTCCTAAAAAAGCACGTTTTAATTTTTCTGATCGGCTCACGTATTTGTCACTGCAAATTATCGAAGATCTGGTTGAAGCTCGGTACAATAAAAATAAAAGCGTTGTGTTACGACGAGCAAACATGAATTTAGAAAAAATCCGAATTTTAATGAGGATTTGCTTTGAACTGAGATTTCTATCAAGGCAGGGCTATGAGCATTCATCTGTGCTAATCAACGAGGTTGGCAAGATGCTAGGTGGATGGATGAAACAACAGCAGGATGATTATGAAAAGACAAGCTAATTTTTATTCAAAAATTATTAGTTTCGGAAATTTACTTTCAGCTGCAAGAAAATCTATGCGCGGAAAGAAAAATAAAAACTCTGTAACTACATTTAATTTTAATCTGGAAAACGAATTAATTTCACTAAAGCATGAGCTTGAAAATAAATCCTATCATCCGCGACCTTATTCGTCATTCATAGTGAAAGAGCCGAAAATTAGAAAAATATGTAGTTCTGATTTTAGGGACCGTGTCGTTCATCATGCCATTTGCAATTTAATTGAGCCTGCTCTTGAAAAACGGTCTATCCTTGATAGCTACGCCTGCCGAGTTGGTAAAGGCTCGCACGGCGCTGTTGCAAGATGTCAGGAATTTACCAGAAAATACCCTTATTATTTGAAGTGCGATATTAAAAAGTTTTTTGAAAACATTGATCATAAGGTTTTGAAAAAAATTTTAAGAAAAATGTTTAAAGATCATGAGCTGCTTTGGTTACTTGATATCATCATTAATCATAAGGTCCCTGGAAATATTGATGGCAAGGGGCTTCCGATTGGAAATTTAACCAGTCAGCATTTTGCAAATCTTTATCTTGGAGAGCTTGATCATTACATCAAAGATAGATTAGCAATCATAGGCTACGTTCGATACATGGACGATTTCATTTGTTTTGCGAACAGCAAAAGAGAGCTTTGGGATTTGTTGGTAAAAATTGATGAGTTCGTCGTGCAAATTTTAAAAGTTGAACTTAAAGAAAAAGTAACACAGATAGCTCCGGTCACTGAAGGCATTCCTTTTTTAGGTTTTCGCATCTTTCCACAAATCATTCGAATTAAAAGAGAAAATTTATTACGTATGAAAAATAAAATTAAAATCAAAGAAGCTCAGTTTAAAAAAGGACATATTTCAGAAAGAGATTTAATCAACTCTGTCGGAAGCATCGTGGCTCATACTGATCATGTTAATTCGCTTTCGATCAGGAGGTCTATTTTTAAAAATTCATTAAATATGGTGTAATGATCAAAATTACGGGCTCTAACCGCGTCATACGTGGCGGTAGTTGGAACAACAATGCGCAGAACTTGCGTTCCGGTAATCGCAACAACAACTCGCCTGGTAATCGTAACAACAGTGTGGGGTTCCGCCTCGTGAGCACATAGCAAAAAATATGAACAGAAGACGCCGTCTATGGATTGCGTCTGCGTTGTCAAGGCTATGTCCAGGTCATTATTCCAGTGCTGGCTTTATGTCAGACAAATAGCGCTGAGAAGCGGCGTCTGGTAGGTTTACGCCGAAGGCCGCCGCTTCGTTTTATATTTTCAGCCTAGTATTTCGAAATTTTATTTTTGAACTTTGATGAAATTGAAAATTTTCCAGACCCGCTATTTCTTGAGCGACTTTGTAAATCGTGTCAAAGAGGGTAATCCCTGCGATGCTTTTTCAAGCGCTGCTTTCTGAATTGTGCTGTGAATTTCTTTAAGAGCTTTTGTCCCACCATAAAGTCCGGCCAATAAAACTGCGACACCAATTAATTCCTTCATAAAAACCACCTCCGGTTAAATTTTTCCGTTCCATCGTTTAAAAATATTAAGAATCGTGTTCGGGTTCCACACTGTATTGTCTTTACGGTTCTTAAAACCACGTTTTTCCAGTTCTTTACAGACTTGGGTAGTGGAAAGCTTTCGACGCCCCCGAAGCTCAACTACGACGCGGCAGATCTTCATTTCTGACTTATTGGGAACTAGTTTTCCATCTCGAATTGAATATCCATAAGGCGGGCTGTTATTGCGATAGTTTTTAGGGTCCGTTGAGCGTCCAACTTTGGTTCCTAATTTAACCCCAGAACGGTGAATGGCTGACAAAATGAAGCTTTTAGAAACGCCGTATCTTTCGGCGATTTGGGCAGCAGAAAGACCAGTTTGGATGAAAAGAGCCTTAATTTCTGCTGAACCAATCAGTTTTGGATTGACTGTGATCTTAATAAAATCAATAACATAAGGACGGTTCGTACCGACTTCGGGTTGGTCAACCAATTTTGAACATCCAAGCATTGGCTAAATAGCTGATTTCTTGGATGTTCTTATTTTAGGGATACGAAGTTCACCACTCCAAATGTTCAAATGTATGGAGGTCGCAAAATGAAAAAATCAAACGACCTCAAAATTGAAATCGCACTCACTCCGTCGCAACTCTCTTTTTTGCCCGCAATAATTAATAAAATGAATTCCGAACCTGAAATGCTGATGGATCGCTTAGCGATTCAAGGCACGACTCTTCAAGTGAGTTGCCATGACGTCATGGATCTCGTGGAAGAAATGAAAATGAATCTGGCGAGTGAAATTGAGTTTTCTCGCCTGATGAAACAAATCAAAACGGCTCTGAGCGAAACTCTACATTCACAGAAATTGACCTCGCATCAAAGAAAGAATTTCTTAATTTCGTCACAGTCATTCGCACTTGGCCTTGGAACACATTAGCGATGGATGACTGTACATTTGATGACGAAACAGCTTCCCAGTGGATCAATGTCATAGAGGCAACGAAGGTCTCTGTTAGAGATAAAGATATTTACCCTAAAGTGCAATCATGGGTGAACTACGCCCCGCTATCAAGCGTCCTTGAAATTGGCAGCGGCCAAGGTATTTGCTCAAAAAAAATTGATTTAAAAGGAAGCCACTACACAGGTCTTGAGCCATCACCAAAAATGACAGCGCGAGCGAAAGAGCTGTACGCCGCCAAAGAGCGAAACTTTGTATTGGGAAACGTTTATGCCTTGCCCTTTGAATCAAATATTTTTGATGGCGTATTCTCAATTCTTGTCTGGCATTTGCTTCGTGACTTGCAATCAGCCAGTCGTGAACTCGCACGAGTACTAAAGCCTGGCGGAAGATTTTTAATTATTACCGCCAATCCAAGTTCGTATTCTGCTTGGAAAGCATTTTACAGTGATTTTCAACTTGATGGGAAGCGACTTGAGGGAACAATGTCCCTCGGAGCAAACTCTCAGTCCCACGATGTGCTGTATTTGCATACTCAAGATGAGCTAAATCAGTCCTTTACCAGTGCCTCAATTGAGGTACTGAAAATAGAAACCTTCCGTCCGTCTCCAAAGGAAAATCTGGATTTGCTTATTTCTATTGAAGGTCGAAAAATTTAGTTTCAGTTCGTCTTAGTTATCACTGTTTTCGCGTCTCTGAATCAAGACGACATTTGTATCCGCATCTTTTGCATCATCATGCGGACCATTGTAGCTTTCTGGATTTACATTCAACTTTACTTTCAGAGATTTTACCAAATTCACATCGCTGAATCCACCTTCATATCCGTTGACCACAACTATGCGGTCTTCAGGGAAGGTCTTAAGCTTTTCAATTAACTCTTTTACTTTCATGTCAGACTGCCTTGAGTCGTTTTTTTGTTTGGGCTTTTTGTTTTTGCTCAAGGCCAATTTGCTCGCTCATGTGCGAGTAAATTTCCATACTACGCTCTTCCGCTTAATGGCACTTGTATTCGGAACGGACGTGCTTTGGTTATGGGGAGTTATTTCGTCTTCGGTCTGGTCAGGATTATGAGCCTTTCGAATCGCTCCGGCTCACAGCGAAACTTTGGTTAGTGATCATTAGTTTGAGCTGAAAGATAGGATAGTGAAAAAACTAAAGTGTAATACTAGTTTTGTTGAAATTCCTACTGCTGTATTGTACCTAAGAGTCATGAAAACACTTTTTTTTATTAGCCTAATTTTAGCGTTCTCGCCTTCAATTTTTGCCTATCCAGTTATTACACTTAAAAATCCATTTTCTGGTTCAGCTGTTTACACAACGAACAACAAAGATAAAAAAACTGCTGTTTTAAAGCTTCATGGTAGCGAGGGAGGTTCTGAATATTATGGTAATATTGAGGCTTCGACGTTAGCGACTCAGGGCTTTACTGTTATGACTTATTGTTATTTTGATTGTAATCGCGATATTAATGAACCAAGACAAACTTTAAAAAATGTAGAGCTAGCCAGAATCTTTGAAGCAATTAAATGGCTTCGTTCATTAACAACAAGCAATGGGAAAGTTATTGTTTATGGAATATCTCGCGGTGGCGAACTCGCATTAATTCTTGGAAGTTTAGCATCTCAAATGAATGTTGTTGTTGATGGTGTAATTGCCCATACCCCAAGTGATACTTATAATGTTCCGTTTAATTGGAGTTGGAAGAACCCACTATGTTGGTTATGCAGTTTAGGACAAGGCCAATGCAGCTATGATCCACCTTACACAGGATTTGTATGGAATCCTATGTGCGGCGAAGATGATCTGAATCTAATCCATGGGCCAAACAGTGCATGGCAACTCAATGGAACTCCTATTTTATCTAACAAGAGAATCGAAATAGAAAAATACGACGGCCCAGTTTTAATTACTGTTGGCGAAAAAGATGAGGTCTGGCCTGTGGATCAAACTCGTCGTATAGAGCAAACTTTAATTAAGGCTGGGAAAAAAGCAGACATTCATTATTTCCCTAATGCTGGTCATGGTTTTGGCCCTATTGATGAAATTAATCGTAAAGATTTAATTTTAGAGTTTTTTAAGAAGTTTAATTGACTTAAAAACCCTACATTCTGGTCGGATACCGCGCGTACAAACTGATTATTCTCAAACAGACTATCGTGGATGAAATTCCAAATCTTAGTTCAAAAATCGACGCGAAATATTGGCCAACCTTTACTGTCATAAATAGGACCAAACGGTGTTTACAATGCCTGTAAATGAAAATATCAACTACTGCACCTTAGTTCTTAACAGGTCTAAAGAAATACCTACCTAGCAATTTTCATTGTGCGCTTTGCTGTTTGTTCTTTTCGAGTATGCTCGAGTCCGATTTGCTCCGACAAATGAGCATAATTCTGCATGCTGCGGTTATCTTCGTGACCACCAACTTTTCGAGCCAGAAATGGGTCTTCATTTACAACATCGTAGAACCAAGTGAGATAGGAATGTCGGAGCTTATGAGGCGAACGGAATTTCATTTCTAAATTGTCGAACGCTGTTAGGTGCAACGAAATCACTTCAAGAGATGGGGCTATACTGCCTTGTGAAATGATCAGCTCACTAGAAAGTCATTGAACCGCCGTATACGGAACCGTACGTACGGTGGTGTG